>NZ_JBSGJR010000581.1:0-4274 GCF_053605645.1 Micromonospora sp. NPDC003776 | reverse complement strand
TGGCTGGCCCACGCCGCCGGCGCCGCGCTCACCCCGTTCCTGCTGCGCCGGCTCGGCGCCGCGCCCGCCGCCGCGCTGATGCGGATCCTCCAGGGCGTGACGGTGGTCGGCATGGGCCTGCTCGCCGGGCCGGTCGGCGTGCTCGTCGCCTACCTGGCCTGCTACACCGTGCACGGCGCGTCCAACCCGCTGCACATGGGGCTGCTGCACCGGCAGGTCGACGGGCCGTACCGGACCAGCGTGCTCTCGATGAACTCGATGGTGGGGCAACCCGCCGGTGCGCTCGGCGCGGTCGTGCTGACCGCCCTCGCCGACCGCGCCAGCGTCAGCCTCGCCATGCTGGTCGGCGCCGTGGTGCTCGCCCTGGGCGCGCCGCTCTACCTGCCGGCCTGGCGGGCGAGCCGGGCCGCCGCGTCCGCCATCGGCGAGCCGGCCACGCCGGGGGAGACGGCACCGGAGGCGGCCGAAGAGGTCGGCTCCGAGACGAGTTTTGCGCCGACCGGTCCCGACGGCAGCCTCGCCGGCCCGGCCCCGGTGCCCGCCCCGGTGGCCGCCCCGGCGTCGGGCCCGGCCGCCGCGGCCGGCGCCGCCACCCGGTCCGCTTGACGGGTGCCGTCGGGAAGTGGGACGCCGAGGTGGAGCGGGCTGGCGGGAGGCTACGAACCTGATGACGCGAACGACTCACGCCCGGCGTACGCGCACGGGTGACGACCGATCCATCTGCGCCATCACGTTCGTAGTGCGACGCAACCTCTGTGCCTGGGGGAGCCCTCGACACGCCGGCGCCGCGACGTGTGGCCTCCGCCGGCCGAGAGACACCGTCAGGGCGGCGGCGTCAGGCGAGGTGGACGGAGCTGCGGGGTTCGGTGCCGGTGTAGCCGAGGCGGCGGTACAGCCGGATGGCGCCCACGTTGTCGGTGTAGACGCCGAGCGCCACCTGGTCGTACCGGCCGAGCAGGGCGCGGGTCATCCCGGCGGTGAGCGCGGCGCCCAGGCCCCGGCCCCGCCGGTCGGCCGCCACGGTGAGGCCGGCGAGGAAGCCGATGTCGCCGCGGCTCCGGTCGGCGCCGCAGGCGACCAGCCGGTCGCCGTCGCGGATGCCGTACCAGCCGACGATGCGCGGATCGCCCGGGCGGGAGGTCGTGGTGGGGAAGGAGGTCCGGATGAGCGCGTCGAGCGCCGGGTGGTCGGCCTCGGTGAGGCGGACCACCCGGTCCTCCCCGGCCTGCTCCGGCGGAGCCGCCGTGGTCCACAGGAAGTCCCACTCGTCGAGGCGGGCGACGGGCAGCCGGGCGGCCACCTCGTCCGCCGAGGTCCGCGGCAGGTGCAGCCACTGGCCGGCGTGCAGCGTCCCGTCCGCGACGAGGCCGGCGAAGACCTCCAGCGCCGGCCCGGCCGGCCCGAGCGCCCCTCCGGCCGGCCCCTGCTCCGGCGGGAGCAGCCAACCCACGGCGTCGCCGCGCCGCCACCCGCGCGCGTCCTGGTCCCGCCAGAGCGCGTGCCGGGCGTACGGGTGATGCCCGGTGGCGGCGAGCAGCGCGTCCCGACCCACCAGGATCTGGTCGGCAGTGATCATGTCGCCAGCCTACGAGAGGAGAATCCGTGACCTCCGTCCGCTCCGTCCGGCCGGCCCGGCTCGCCGGTCCCCACTGCGTCCTGCGGGAACTGGACGACGCCGACGCCGATTCGCTGCACGCGCTGATGGCCGACCCGCGCGTCTTCGACCGCGTGCTGGACGACCAACTGCCGTCCCTCGACGAGGTCCGGGCGCTCCTGCCGAGCTGGCGGGAGGAGGCCGCGGCCGAGCCCCGGCTGGCGTACCGGCTCGCCGCGGTCGACGGGGACCGGCTGGTCGGGATGGGCACGCTGACCGTGGAGAGCGCGCAGCACCGGCGTGGGGAGATCGGCTACGTGCTCTCCGCCGACCACTGGGGGCGGGGCCTCGGCACCGAGGTCGCCGGCCTGTTGCTGCGGCTGGCGTTCGAGCAGGTGGGCCTGCACCGGGTGGAGGCCACCACCCGGCCCGACCACGTCGCCTCGCGTCGGGTGCTGGAGAAGGTCGGGATGCGGCTGGAGGGGGTCAGCCGCGACCACCTCCTGGTGCGCGGGGGCTGGTGGGACTCGGTGCGCTACGCGATTCTCGCCACCGACCGGTAGCTCCGGGTGGCCGGGTCCAGGGTGGAGATTGGCGAACAGACCGATTGGGTACATCCCTCGCCGACCTGCTGGGACCCCCACCGGAGGAACGACATGCTCGCCATCATCGCGGCCATCGTGTTCGGCTTCGCGCTGCTCCTCGACTTCCTGAACACGAACCTCGGCGCCCCCGATCTCTTCAACACGCACACCCTCATGCTGATCGGCTTCCTGCTGCTCTCCCTCTACCTGGCCGGGATCGGCACCGGCACGCGCGGTGGCGGCGGTGGCCGCTGGTACCGGGGTCGGCGGCCGGGGCGCGGCTGACCGGAACAGATCACCCGGGGCGCGGCCCGCGGCGCGATTCCAGCGTCGTCGGCCGCGCCCGGTACTGTTCTCGTGATGGAGTCCGACGCCCTCTTCACCCTCGGCGAACCCGCCGGAGCGCCCAGCGCCCCCACGGGTTCCGGCGGCGTCGACGCGTTCACCGCCATCGGGGCCGATTCGCCGCTGCCGGTCCGGATGCGGCCGGCCAGCATCGACGAGCTGGTCGGGCAGGACCACCTGCTCGCCCCCGGCGCGCCCCTGCGCCAGCTGGTCGAGGGCGCGGCACCGATGTCGGTGATCCTCTGGGGGCCGCCCGGCAGCGGCAAGACCACCATCGCGCACCTGGTCGCCCGGGCCACCGACCGCCGCTTCGTCGCCATGTCCGCGCTGAGCGCCGGGGTGAAGGACGTCCGGGCCGTGATCGACACCGCCCGCCGGCAGCGCCGGGCCGGCGGACCGCAGACCGTGCTCTTCATCGACGAGGTGCACCGGTTCAGCAAGACCCAGCAGGACTCGCTGCTCGCCGCGGTCGAGGACCGGACGGTCACGCTGCTCGCGGCGACCACCGAAAATCCGTACTTCTCGGTCATCTCACCGCTGCTGTCCCGCTGCGTGCTGCTCACTCTCCAGCCGTTGGACGACGACGCCGTGCGCGGCCTGCTGCGCCGCGCGGTCGCCGACGAGCGCGGGCTGGGCGGCACCCTCACCCTGGAGGCCGGGGCCGAGGACCATCTGGTCCGCCTGGCCGGTGGGGACGTCCGCAAGGCGCTGACCGCCCTGGAAGCGGCGGCCGCTACCGCCACCGCACGGGGCACCGGGCGCATCGACCTGGCCACCGCCGAGCAGGCGGTCGACGTCGCCGCCGTCCGGTACGACCGTGACGGCGACGCCCACTACGACGTGACCAGCGCGTTCATCAAGAGCATGCGCGGCTCGGACGTGGACGCCGCGCTGCACTGGCTGGCCCGGATGCTGGTGGCCGGCGAGGACGCCCGGTTCATCGCCCGGCGCATGGTCATCTTCGCCAGCGAGGACGTCGGCATGGCCGATCCCACCGCGCTGACCGTCGCCACCGCCGCCGCGCACGCCGTCGAGTACGTCGGCCTGCCCGAGGCACAGCTCAATCTGGCCCAGGCGGTGATCCACCTGGCCACCGCCCCCAAGTCCAACTCGGCCACCGCGGCGATCGGCGCGGCCATCGCCGACGTACGCGCCGGCCGGGGTGGCCCGGTGCCGCGCGGGCTGCGGGACGCCCACTACGCCGGCGCCCGGGGCCTGGGCCACGGTGCCGGCTACCGCTACCCGCACGACGACCACCGTGGGGTGGTCACCCAGCAGTACGCTCCGGACGATCTCGTGGGGACCGACTACTACCGCCCCAGCGGCCACGGTGCGGAGCGGGCGGTGGCGGGCCGGCTGCCGCTGCTGCGCCGGATCGTGCGCGGCCTGCCGGCACCGGTGGCGCGCGCGGAGGGCGGCGTCCCGGCCGCCGTGAACGGTGGTCGCCCGGCGGGTCCGCAGCAGGTCGACGGGGCGAACGAGGGCGGCAGCGACGCCGTCGAGGAGGGTCAGCAGTGATGGCGCGTGGTCCGGAGCGGCCCGAGGACGGCCCCGAGGAACGGCGCGACCCTCGTGCCAAGGGCCGGCGGTGGGGCCGGGGCAGGGCCGACGCCGAGCCGGACGAGGCGACCGCCGGCGAGGAGTTCGGCTGGATCGACGACCTGCGGACGGCGAAGCAGCAGCGGGGCGAGCTCGGTCCGGATGGTGTGGCGCCCGACGGGGTGCCCCCCGCGGGGGGCGGCACGCCGCCC
>NZ_JBSGJR010000580.1:0-4316 GCF_053605645.1 Micromonospora sp. NPDC003776 | reverse complement strand
AACGATTTCCCCGACCCGCCGCGAGCCTTGCGCGTGTTTAGCGCTGCCGTGCGCGATCGCTCAGAACCGCAGCTTGCGCAGGTAGCGGTAGCCGACCTCGGCCGTCTGCTGCGGCGTCACGTCCGGGGTGTCGTTCTCCACGATGTATTCCAGGACCGAGTGCTCCCGGAAGATCCGGGCGAAGTCGATCATCCCGGTGCCCAGGTCGGCCATGTCGCCGGTGGCCGGGTCGCGGTCCTTGACGTGGAACTGCAGCACCCGCTGCGGCGCGGAGCGGATCACGTCGATGGCGAAGCCCTCCGGGTCGGCGACGCCGTCTCCGGAGTTGATGCCACCAGTGACCGCCCAGTACAGGTCGACCTCCAGGTGCACCAGCGACGGGTCAAGCTCGGAGGTCAGGACGTCCCACGGCCGCTTGCCACCACCGAGGTCGATGGTGAACTCGTGCGCGTGGTTGTGGTAGCCGTACCGCAGGCCGGCCGCGCGCGCGGCGGCGGCCTCGGTGTTCATCTGCTCCGCCCAGCGCTTCCACTCGTCCTCGCGCTCGGAGTACAGGTACGGCACCACCATGAACTGCTGGCCCAGGGTGACCGCGTTCTGGATCTTCTGGTCCAGGTCGGCAGTGCTGCCGGCGATCCCGTCGTGGCTGGAGCTGGCGCGGATGCCGATGCCGTCCAGGAACTGCCGCAGCTGGGCGGCGGTGCGGCCGAAGTAGCCGAGCGCCAGCTCCACCCGCGGGTAGCCGATCTGGGCAAGGCGGGTGAGGGTGGCGTCGTAGCCGGGCGCGCCCCACAGGGCGTCGCGGACCGTCCACAGCTGCATGCTGATCAGGCCCGGCGGTACGAGGTGCCGGCCGGTGCGGTGAGCGGTGGCCGCCGCCGGCGTCGCGCCGACCGCGGTCGAGGCGAGGCCGATGCCGGCGAGGGCGGCCAGGGAGCCGCGTAGCAGGCTGCGCCGGTCAACGGAGTGCCGCAGGGCGGCCATCCCGTCGTGTCCGTAACACATGGTGTTCTCCTTTGCGGGTTATGCGCTGGGGACCAGGACGACCTGGTCGGTGCCGGTGAGGGCGGGCAGGCCGTCACCGCCGGGGTCGGTGTAGGAGGCGACGAACACGGCGGTCAGGTGGTCGGTCGCCGGGTCGTGGCCGGAGGGCACCGTGGTCGTGATGGAGCCGGTGCAGCCGTTGGCGGTGGTCTGCGGGTGGCCGTGCTGGTCGTGGCCCAGGACGTAGGTGACGCTGACCCGGGAGCAGTCGACCGGCTGGTCGTCGGTGACCCGTACCTCGAACTGCACGGTGTCGCCGAACTTGAACGGCTGGCCGTCGACCGGCTTGACCAGTTCCACCACCGGGGCGGCGTTGCCGACCACGATCCGCACCGACGCGGAGGCCGCCAGGCCACCGGGGTCGCGGACGTTGAGCGTGGCGTTGTAGAGGCCGTTCTCCTGGTAGGTGAATGTCGGGTTCGCCACGCGGGAGTCGACCTTGCCGTCGTTGTCGAAGTCCCACGCGTACGACAGCCGGTCGCCGTCGTAGTCGGTGGTGCCCTCGCTGGAGAACGTGACGGTCAGCGGGGTGGTCCCGTTGGTGGGCGTGGCGGAGACCTGCGGCACCGGAGTGTGGTTGCCGGTCCAGCCGGTGTAGTCGATGCGGGCCAGCTGCGCCTCGGGGTTCTCGCTGAAGTAGCCGTCACCGTACTCGAGGACGTAGAGCGCGCCGTCGGGGCCGAACTCCAGGTCCATCGGGTTGTCGAAGGTGACCGACGGCAGCACCGGCTCGATGCCGGTCAGCGCGCCGGCGGAGTTCAGCCGCATGCCCTTGACGTAGTCGCGGGTCCACTCGTGGAACAGCGGCATGCCGTCGTAGTAGGCCGGCCACGCGACCGGGGCGCGGCCCTTGGTGGTCGGGTTGGCGAACTGGTACGCCGGGCCGGCCATCGGGCCGATCCCGCCGGTGCCCAGCTCGGGGAACTGCGCCGAGGGGCCGTAGCCGTACCACACCTGCGGCTGCTGCACGGGGGGCAGGTTGCGCAGGCCGGTGTTGTGCGGGGAGTCGTTGACCGGCGCGGCGCAGTTGAACGGCGCGCCCGACTTGCCGGTGGCGAAGTCGTAGTCCACGTACGGCAGTTGCGCGGTGGCGCAGTACGGCCAGCCGTAGTTGCCGGCCTTGCGCGTGGCGAACCACTTGCCCTGCCCCGCGGGGCCGCGTGCCGGGTCGGGCTGGCCCGCGTCGGGGGAGTAGTCGCCGACGTAGAGGTCACCGGTTTCGCGGTTCAGTTCGATCCGGAACGGGTTGCGCACGCCCATCAGGTAGATCTCCGGCCGGGTGCCGGCCGTGCCCTGCGGGAACAGGTTGCCGTCCGGGATGCTGTAGCCGCCGTTGGCGCCGACCTTGATCCGCAGGATCTTGCCGCGCAGGTCGTTGGTGTTGCCGGCGGTGCGCTGCGCGTCATACGCGGGGTTGCGGCCTGGCCGCTCGTCGATGGGGGTGTAGCCGCCGGACTCGAACGGGTTGGTGTCGTCGCCGGTGGACAGGTACAGGTTGCCGTTGGCGTCGAAGCCGATGTCGCCGCCGACGTGGCAGCAGATGCCTCGGTCGACCGGCACGTCGATGATCTGCTGCTCGGTGGACAGGTCGAGCTTGTCCTTGACCAGGCGGAACCGGGACAGCCGGATGGCGCCCTTGAACTTCGCGAAGTCCGCGTCGCTGCCCCACGCTGGCGCGTCGCCCTCGTTGACGGTCGGGGTCGACGGGTCGTCCACGGGGGTGTTCAGCGGCGGCGAGTAGTAGAGGTAGACCCAGTTGTTGCCGGCCTTGCCGAAGTTCGGGTCGATCGCGACGTTCTGCAGACCCTCCTCGTCGTGCCGGTAGACGTTCAGGGTCGCGGCGATCGTGTTGCGGCCGCTGGTCGGGTCGTGCAGCCACACCTCACCGGCGCGGGTCACGTGCAGCACCCGGCTGTCGGGTAGGACCGCGAGGTCCATCGGCTCACCCGGGTGGTCGTTGAGGGTGACCTTCTGGAAGTCGCTGTCCGGTGGCGCGGCGGCGGTGCCGGGCGCGGCCGTGGCGACGGCGGGGGTGGCGACGAGCGCCATGGTCGTCAGACCCGCTACGGCGAGCGCGAGTCGTCTCTGCATCTGCCTCTCCTCATTGCTGGGGGACTGGTCGGGCAGGTCGAGGGAGTACTGCTCCTTGGTGGACGGGTTGGTGGGCATGGCGGAGCCGCCCGTGCACACGGCATGCGGCTGCCGCGGTGCCGAGCGGGTCGGCGGTGCGTCGCAGCTGCGGGTCGGTGACGGGCGAAGGCTCAGTAGGGGGACAGGTGGCGGTCGGGTGTTGGCCGGCTGCCAACAGCCGTGCGGTGTCTGTGCCGAGGCCGCCGACGTGGCGGTTAACGGCGACGTAACACCGTCACCTGGCCGACGCTATAAAAGACATGTCGACATGTCTATAGCTTTCATATGGATCCGCAAAACTTTCCTCCGACGTGGACGAAAGTCTGGTTCGGGCTGCGGTGACAGCCGGACCCGGTAAGCTCCCGCGTCGGCCAGCGGGACGTCAAGGTCGCCACTATGATCTCCGGCGATGCACAAGACAGGGCTGGCGGTTCGGCGGGCGACGATGGCCGACGTTCCGTCGTTGGTGGAGTTGCGCCTGGCCAACACCGCGGCTCATCTCACTCTCGATCCGTACATCTACCGCGTTCCGCAGCGTGCGGCGGTGGTAAGCCACTTCACCGCGATGGTGGCCGATGAGTCGGGGCGGGACGTGGTTCTCGTTGCCGAGCTTGATGACGGGCCGGTGGCCGGCATGGTTGAGGTGCTGCGGAACCCCGAGCCTCCCGAGCACCAGATCCTGCGTCCGGAGCCTCCAGCGCAGGTGCACACGGTTTGTCCTCGCTTATGTCCGGGGGTAAGGGGTGTCAACTGCTGCCAAGGGAGTGTTCTTCAGCGGTCAAAGACGCGTTCTGGTGGGGTGTTCGGGGCGTGGGGTTGCGGGAGTGTCGTACCCGTCGCCAACACTGAGCCCGAAGGGGGTGAGTGGGGGTGGGTGTGCGCGGCATGCAGGCGTACCGGTTTGCTCTGGACCTGACGCCGTCGCAGGAGCGGTTGGTGCTGGCGCATGCGGGCGCGGCCAGGGTGGCGTACAACTGGGCGTTGGCTCGGGTGAAGGCGGTCATGGGCCAGCGCGCCGCCGAACGTTCCTACGGCACGCCCGAGGAACTGCTGACGCCGGCCCTCGGGTGGAATCTCGCCGCGTTGCGCAAGGCGTGGAATCAGGCGAAGTCGGATGTGGCGCCGTGGTGGCCGGAGTGCTC
>NZ_JBSGJR010000579.1:0-4318 GCF_053605645.1 Micromonospora sp. NPDC003776 | reverse complement strand
CGCGTGGACCAGCGCCGCGGTCCAGGGGCGCCGCCGCAGCGGTCCTTGCCCCGGCGCTCCAGCGCCCGGCGGTCCGGGCGGTCCGGGACGCTGTCGGGCGGTCCGGGCGGTCCGGGCGGTCCGGGCGGTCCGGGACGCGGTCCGGGCGGTCCCGGACGGCAGGAGGCGGGCACAACACCGGTCCGGGACCGCGGCCCGGAGACCGTTGCGCTGGTCCCGGTGGCCGGCGATTCCTGTCAGACCTGAGCCGTCCGGGTGCGGCGAGCGAGCGATTCTGTCAGCAAGCCCGACATCTGACAGCACCTGACCCGACCTAACAGCATCTGACCTCGTGGATGGGCGAACAGTTGATCTCCGTAGAACCTGGGGCGGTTCAAAATCGGCGACGTTGTCAGCCCTGACAGGGCCTGACAACGGCGTAGCAGCGGTACGGCAATTCCGCGGCTGTCGCCATGGCCTGCTCGGCTACACCAGCACCCGGCCCGACTGTCGAGAAGGACTGCCTTGGGCTCTCGTCGCGGCCGAGCCGGCCTGTGGTTGTCAGCCAGCGTGTGGGGGCTCGGCCGGATGCGGCCTTGGGGGCTCGGTTGGGGGCGTCGGCGATTCGAGCCCCCACACGAGGCTCGCCGATCTACCCTGTCAGCCGGATGAGCTGGGAAAACACCACTCCGACAGGAGCCCATCGGCAAGATCAACCTATCCCGACTCCCTAATACTTCTTAGGGACCCCCAAGGGGTTCTTACGCGAGGTACGCCACGAGGGAGGCCCTGCTGCCTGCTGACGTACCGCCGGGATTGCTCCGGGCCAGACTAGGATTTGCTGGTCCGGGCGACGGCAACGAGCGCGGCGCTCAGCATCATGTCTTCCGGCGCGATCATCGACAGCAGCGAGCCGGGCTCTGAAGATCAGGCAAGATCGCATCGCGCGGAACGTCCGTTCGCGGTCAGGTCACCGGTCGGGCCTGTCAGAAGCCAAGCCGGGGCATCGTCATCGGCGGTGGGGCGATGGTTCGTGTCGTCCGGTGAAAATTCTTCTGGGCCAGCGTCGGATCCGGGGCGGGCCGTTCGTAGAACAGGTGTGAGGCGGCGGGAGTGGGCCGCCGGGACAAGGGAGTCATGGCATGACGCGGTACCTGATCTCGTTCAATGACGGCGCGATGGACCACATCCCCGGCGATGAGATGTCCGATGTGGGCAAGGCCTCGCACGCGGTGATTCAGGAGGCCGTGAACGCCGGCGTGTTCGTGTTCGGGGCCGGACTCGAACGCCAGAGGGCGAGCGTCGTGGCCACGGACGGGATCGTCACAGACGGCCCTTACCCGGAGACCAAGGAGGTCATCGGCGGGTTCGTGGTCGTCGACGTGGCCTCACGCGAGGAAGCGCTGACGTGGGCTGCCAAGATCGCCGTCGGCTGCCGCTGCGCGCAAGAGGTCCGGGAACTCCTGCCCGACCCCGAAACTGACGCGATGCTCCGCCAGGCTGACCGGCGATGACATCCCGAAGACGACTGATCGAGGAAGACCAGCCACGTTAGGGCGAGAGTTCGGTCCGCGGTCGCTGTGGCGGATCAAGTGGCCGCCACGGGCATCGGGCGACCCGCTCGCGTCGCCATCAACCGCTCCAGATGCTTGCGAATCACGCGGATGTCGTCCCGGGGGAGCTGCCGGTGCACCTGGTCCGCGCCGTAGGTAGCCGGAGGCCGCCGCAACTCGCCGCCTTCGCTGCCCAACCGCCGGTTCTCCTCGACTATCCCGCTTCCTCACCCGCGTCAACTCCGACCGGCAGGCGACCCACGACCGGGCATTGCGTCTGATCGATATCGGCGTAAGGTCGGCTGTGCTCAGCACTCATGACAGCCCGCCCGGCCACGCCGGATTGCCTCACGATGCGGAGTTGGCGCATGAAACTGCAGACGAGACGGCTGCCGGTGATCATCGCGGCAGTTTTGGTCCTGGCCCTGGCGGCCTTCGGCCTCCAACGACTCGCGTTCCCCGACCGTTCGGACGCGGGGCGGGAAAAGGCCGAAGCGGCCGAGCATGAGGGCGAGGAGGAAGACGAGGGTGGCCCGCAGCGCCCGGCCGACTACCTGACCCTGAAATGGACTTCCGCCCAGGACGTAACCCAGGAGCAGGTCGAGCGGTCGAAGCGGCAGGCCGCCGCGATCCCCAGGGGCGCCGGTGGCGCCTGGAGCCTGGTCGGGCCGTCCAACGTCGGCGGCCGCGTCGTCGACCTGGTCGTCGACCCGCGAAACCCCGACACCGTCTACACGGCGGTCTCCGGCGGCGGCGTGTGGAAGAGCACCGACGCCGGCGAACACTGGGCACCCGCCTGGCCGGACGGCCAGACGCAGGTGATGGGCGCGCTCGCAATGGGCCCGGACGGCACACTGTGGGCCGGTACCGGGGAGGCGAACCCGTCCGGCGGGGGACTGACCTACTTCGGCGACGGCATCTACAAGTCCACCGACGGTGGGGCCACCTGGCAGCACTGGGGCCTAATCGACAGTGCGGCGATCGGCCGGATCGTGGTGGACCCGACCGACCCGCAGCGGGTCTTCGTCGCCGCGTCCGGCTCGATCTCCCGGTCGGTGTCCCAGCGCGGCATCTACCGCGTCGACAACGGCGGCAAGGACTGGAAGCTCGTCCTCGCGCCGCCGAACGACACGACCGGTGGCATCGACCTGGCCGTCGACCCGAGCAACCACAACCGGGTCTTCGCGGCACTGTGGGACCACAAGCGCAACAACGGCGCCCGGACGTACGGCGGCATCGGTTCCGGTCTGTTCCGCTCCGACGACGGCGGAGACAGCTGGCGGCGGCTGGAGAACATCGTCGGGCCGCTCAGCTCCTACGATCAGACCGGCACCGGCCTGCACGCCGACGCCAGCCTCGGCCGGATCGGTGTCGCGCTCGCCCCGTCGAACCCGCAACGGGTGTACGTCGTCTTCGGCAGCCCGTACGGCCCGGACAAGGGCTTCTACGTCTCCAACGACGGTGGTGACTCGTTCACGGTCGGCGGCCGGCCGGGCGCCTCGGGTGGGTATCAGTGGTGGTTCGGCCGGCTGTGGGTGGACCCGGCCAACCCCGACCACCTGTTCTCCGCCGACGTGAACCTGCGCGAGTCCGTCGACGCCGGGGCGACCTGGCGCACGTCCGGGGGAGTGCACGCCGACCAGCACGCCATGCAGTGGGACCCGAACGTGCCCAACCGGGTCTACCTGGGCAACGACGGCGGCATGTACCGGTCGGACAACAACGGCGCGGGCGGCTCGTGGAAGCACGCCAGCTACGAGCCGTGGAACCAGTCGTACCACCTGGCGGTCGCCGCCGACGACCCGAACCGGCTGGCCACCGGCCTGCAGGACAACGGCAGCGTACGGACCTGGACGGCGACCGCGGAGCCGGGCGACCTCAGCCAGTGGAACGCGTTCGGCGGCGGTGACGGCCACGAGGTGGTCATCGACTACACCGACCACGACATCTACTACGAGTGCCTGCAGGTCGGCTCCTGCCGCCGCCACGAGGACGTCGGCGGCGTGACCCGCAACATCCCGCTCGGTGCCCGGCACTCGTCCCGGATCACCACCGACGCGCCGCTGATCCTCGACCCGAACAACCCCGAGGTCGTCTACTTCGGCGGAAACGTGCTCGACCGCTCCACCGACCGCGGCGCGACATTCACCCAGATCAGCCCACCCGGCGACGCCCTGACCGGGCCGGTGCCGGCAGAGGAGGACGACCTCGGTCCGTTCTACTCCAACCAGTACGCGACGATCACCTGGATCGCGCCGGCGAAGACCGCGCCGAACACGATCTACCTCGGCACCGACACCGGGCGGCTGTGGAAGACCACCGACCTCGGCGCGCACTGGACCGAGTTCACGGGCAAGGGCCTTCCGCAGCGCTGGGTGAACGCGATCGTGGTGGACCCGACCGACGCCGACCACGTCTACGTGGCCTACTCCGGCTACCGCGAGGGCGACGAGTCGGCCAACATCTGGCAGACCACGGACGGCGGGCGGACCTGGAGCAACATCAGCGGGAACCTGCCGAACGCCCCCGTCGAAATGATCACGTACGACCAGCCGCAGCACCAGCTGTACGCGGCGACCGACTTCGGCGTCTTCTATCTCAAGAACGGCAAGAAGAACTGGTCCCGGCTCGGCCAGGGCCTGCCGGCCACGTCGGTGCTGGACATCAAGCTCACCGGCGACGGCAGCACGATCTACGCGGCGACCTTCGGGCGGAGCGTCTGGAAGCTGCCGGTTCCACGCGACTGAGGCCCGCGGTGGTGCCGGCGTCCCTGTGCGGGCGCCGGC
>NZ_JBSGJR010000578.1:0-4322 GCF_053605645.1 Micromonospora sp. NPDC003776 | reverse complement strand
TCCGATCGGACCCGGGCCACCGCTGCGTTCAGCCCCTGAATGCTCAGGAGTTGGGGCGCTTGCCGTGGTTCGCGCCGCTCTTCTTGCGGGCCTTCTTCTTCCGGGCCTTCTTCGCCATGCTCTGCCTCCTTGTGCTGGTCACGGATCCGGCCGCGGCGAGCGCGGCGAGGTCGCGTACCGGTCCACCCGCGGTGCGGGAACCGACCCGCTGATGCTAGTGCCGGTTACGGCGGCCCGGGTCGGGCGGGGGCGGAAGCCAGGGGTTCGGAACGTGACGCGGGCCATGATTGGATACCGTTCGCAGGCACACCGGTGGAGAGGGAGGGCCGAAGATGGCCGAGGAGATCCGCGCCGAGATGGTGGCGAACGTCTGGAAGGTCGTCGTCGCGGCGGGGGACACCGTGTCCGAAGGGGACACGCTGGTGATCCTGGAGTCGATGAAGATGGAGATTCCGGTCGTCGCCGAGTCCGACGGTGTCGTGCAGCAGATGGCGGTCAACGAGGGCGACGTGGTGCAGGACGGCGACCTCATCGCGGTGATCGGTTGACCGGCCTGCTCGTCCGCCGGGCGGAACCGGCGGACCATCCCGCGGTGGCCCGGCTGACCGTGGCCGCGTACGAGGCGGACGGTCAGCTCAAGGGCGAGACCGGGTACGGCGCGGTGCTGGCCGACGTGGCCTCCCGGGCCGAGACCGGTGAGGTGCTGGTGGCCGTCGACGAGGCCACCGGTGAGGTGCTGGGTGCGGTGACGTTCGTGCTGGCCGGCACCCCGTACGCGGAACTCTCCGGGCCGGGCGAGGCCGAGTTCCGGATGCTCGCGGTCGACCCGGCCGCGCAGGGTCGGGGCGCCGGCGCGGCCCTCGTCCGGGCCTGCGTGGCCCGGGCCACCGAGCTGGGCTGCTCGGCGGTGGTGATCTGCGTACGGAGCGGCATGGCGACGGCCGCGCACCGGTTGTACGCGCGCTTCGGGTTCGTCCGGGCGCCGGAGAAGGACTGGGCTCCGCTGGCCGGTGTGGACCTGCTGGGCCTGCGCCTGGAGTTGCCGGCGCGCGGCTGAGCTCCGACCGGCCGCCGCCGCGGCGGTGACCGGTCCGTCAGCCGGCGTCGGCGATCTTCGCCAGCAGTTCGTCGGCCACGTCCAGGGCGATCTTCTTGCGCTCGTCGCCGGTGATGTGCGGGGCGCGGATCGCGAACCAGCTGGTGTGCACGGCGAAGAGGCACAGCGTGCCGCGGAGCTGGGCCTGCGGCGAGTCGTCGCCCCGGCACAGCTCGTTGGCCAGCTGCATCATCCGGTCCCGCATCTGCATGCCGGCGCTGAGGCTCTTCAGCACGGTCTGGTTCTGCTCGAAGAAGCGCATCACCGAGGGCAGGTCGCCGGAGAACATGGTGTCGGCGTACCGGCTTATCAGCTCACGGCGGGTGGCCAGGGTGGCGGGCTGGGTGTGCGCCCACTCGATCAGCTCGTCCATCCGGCGCAGCCGGTCCTCGACGAAGCTGTTGACGATCTCGTCCTTGCTCTTGAAGTGGTAGTAGAGCGCGGCCTTGGTCACCCCGAGCCGCTCCGCGATCTCGCGGAGCGAAGTCTTCTCGTACCCCTGCTCGGTGAAGAGCTCCAGCGCGACGGCCTGAATCCGTTGCCGCGTGCCGCCTGTGCTCTCCCTCACCGTAACCACCTAACTCGCTTGACGGGTTTCTGCTGTCCAACTTACCGTGCGGCTAGTAAGGTAACTAGCCGGGCGGCAAGTAAGTCGGTCACAGATCTTCGGGGGAGCTTACCCATGAGTCAACCAGCCCAGGTGGCAGTGCGACCCAACGTCCGGGTCGTCCTGTTCGGCCTGATGATCGCGATGATGCTCGCGATGCTCGACAACATGATCGTCAGCACCGCGCTGCCGCGGATCGTCGGCGAGTTCGGCGGCGTCGACCACTTCACCTGGGTCGTCACCGCGTACGTCCTGGGCACCACCGTCTCCACCCCGATCTGGGGCAAGCTGGGCGACCTCTACGGGCGCAAGGCGGTCTTCCTCACCTCGGTGGTCGTCTTCCTGATCGGCTCCGCGCTCTGCGGCATGTCCGGCTCCAGCATGTTCGGCGGGGTCGAGGACGGCATGATCGAGCTGATCGCGTTCCGGGCCGTCCAGGGTCTCGGCGCCGGTGGCCTGATGGTCGGCGTCATGGCGATCATCGGTGACCTGGTGCCGCCCCGCGAGCGGGGCCGCTACCAGGGCATGATCGCCGGCATCATGGCCATCGCCATGGTGGCCGGTCCGCTGGTCGGCGGCTTCATCACCGACCACCTCTCCTGGCGCTGGGCGTTCTACGTCAACCTGCCGCTGGGCGGCCTGGCCCTGCTGGTCCTCGCCACCACCATGCACCTGCCGAAGTACCGCACCGAGCACAAGATCGACTGGTTGGGCGCCGGGCTGCTCTCGGTCGGCATCACCGCGATCGTGCTGATCACCACCTGGGGCGGCAACGAGTACGACTGGGCCTCGCCGCAGATCCTCGGCCTCGCCGCGCTCGCCCTGGTGGCGCTGGTGATCTTCGGCTTCGTGGAGCGCCGGGCCGCCGAGCCGATCCTGCCGCTCGGGCTCTTCGCCAACCGCAACTTCGCGTTGATCTCGGTGATCGGCTTCCTGCTCGGCTTCGCCATGTTCGGCGCGATGAACTTCCTGCCGATGTTCCAGCAGACCGTGCAGGGCGCCTCGGCGACCAACAGCGGCCTGCTGCTCCTCCCGCTGATGTTCGGCATGCTGGTGGTCTCGCTGGCGGTCGGCCGGACGATCACCAAGACCGGCCGCTACCGGGCCTTCCCGATCATCGGCGGCGTGGTGATGGCCATCGGCATGGGCCTGCTGACCCGGCTCGACGTCGACACCAGCAAGCTGGAGTCCTCGCTCTACATGATCGTGCTGGGTGTCGGCATGGGCTTCCTCATGCAGACCTCGATGCTGATCGCGCAGAACAGCGTCGAGCAGAAGGACCTCGGCGCGGCGAGCGGCGCGGCCACCTTCTTCCGGTCCATCGGCGGCTCGTTCGGCATCTCGCTCTTCGGCGCCATCTTCGCCAACCGGCTCGCCGCCTCGGCCGCCGGTGGGGCGTTCAGCGGCGGCTCCGGCGAGGGCCGTGGCCTGGACCTGGAGAAGCTCAAGCAGCTCACCGGCCCGATGCGTCAGGTCGTCCTCGGCGCCCTGGCCGACGGCATCTCGCACGTCTTCATCTGGGCGATGATCTTCACCGTCGCGGTGCCGGTGCTCGCCTGGTTCATCAAGGAGGTTCCGCTCCGCTCGGCCAACGAGCCCCTGGCCGGCACGGCCACTCCCGACGACGAGGCGGAGACCGCTCTCGGCAAGGCCCCCGTCGCCTGACCCAACCTCCGCGCGCGGCCACGCCACCCGAGACGGGGTACGGCGTGGCCGCGCCGTTTCCGCCCCCGTCAACTTCCGCTCCGCGCCTCCCCGCGCCGTGCCCCCTGCTGATTCACGGAAAGAGTGCCTTTGGCGGCCGTCATAGCGCCTCTTTCCGTGAAAGAGCGCGGATCCCGCGTGGGGAGGGCGCGGGGAGGGGCGGGGTGTGGTCAGGGGCGGAGGAGGGTGCGGAGGCGGTGCCAGAGGCGGCGCCAGGGGCCGGGCCGGGTGCCGGGTGCGGGGCCGGTGATCAGGGTGTTCGCCAGCGCGCGGGTCTGCGGGTCGAGGTCCGGGGTGGCCAGCGACAGGTAGGCCAGCGAGGTGGCGATCGGCACCGGCCGCTCGCGCGCCACCGCCGCCACGTCGGCCAGCCGCTCGGCCACCACCTCGGCCACGTCGGGGCGTACGGCGGGGTCGACCCAGGCCGCGGTGACCAGGGCGAAGAGGGCGGCCTCGGTGATCCAGTCCTCCACGCCCCAGACCAGCTCCACCAGCACCCGGCGGCGGGTGGACCCGGCCCACGGCTCGTCGGTGCGGTGGTGCAGCAGGCCGAGGCAGGCCCAGACCTGGACGCAGCGTACCCAGAGCGACGGGTCCTGGCCGGACAGCACCCGACCCAGCGCGGTGGCGGGCGGTTCGGGCGGGTGCACCAGCAGGCCGAGCAGGTCGGTCAGGTCCAGGGTGGCCAGCCCCACCGCCGCGTCGTAGGCGGCCGGCGGGTGTGGCCAGGCGGGATGGGCGAGCTGCCGGATCCGCTCCGCCGCCGCGGTGGACGGCGTGGGCAGGGTCGGCGCCGCGGTGGTGCCCTCGTAGCGCCAGACCTGGCAGGTGGTGGCCCGCCGGGGCTCCCGGGGGTCGGGGTCGGCCACCGCCGCCACCTCGACGTCCAGTCCGGGCGCGGCCGCCGCCGCGGTC
>NZ_JBSGJR010000577.1:0-4331 GCF_053605645.1 Micromonospora sp. NPDC003776 | reverse complement strand
GGAGGTCGATCCGGGGCGGGCCGGCCGGCTCGTCGTCCAGCCACCGCAGCCGGTCGGCGACGTGTTCGTCATCGGTCCTCATGCTCACCGCTCCTCTCCGGTCCGGCCGGCCAGCTCGCGGTCCCCGAGCAGCCGTCGCATCGCCGCCAGGCCGTGGGAGGTCTGGCTCTTCACCGTGCCGGGCGAGCAGCCCAGCGTCCGGGCCACCTCCTCGACCGGCAGGTCGTGCAGGAAGCGCAGCACCAGCACCGCCCGCTGGCGGGGCGGCACCTTGGCCAGGGCGTCGCGCAGCACGGTCCGCTCCTCGACGCCCCGGTCCTCGGTGGAGCGCACGTCGGGCGGCCCGCCGAACAGGTGCACCCGCCACCAGCCGCGCCGCCGGGTGTCCAGGAAGTGCCGGACCAGCACCGTGCGCACGTACGCGTCGAGCTGCTCGACCTCGCCGATCCGCGCCCAGCGCAGGTAGAGCCGGGTGGCGGTCTCCTGCACCAGGTCGTCGGCCTGGTCGCGGTCGCCGCAGAGCGCGTACGCGAGCCGGCGCAGCGCCGGCAGGCGCGCCATGACGTACTCGACGTATTCCTGGTCCGATGCGTCCGGCATCCGGCCACCTCCTGGGGTTCGCTGTTCCAGACGGCACCGCGACGGAAACGGTTGTACGCCCCCGGGGCCCAGGCCGGAGGATGGCCGGATGGAGATCCCGGAGAGCCTACGGTGGACCGAACGGGTCCCGGCCGGCCGAGCCTGGCGGGCGGTGCTGCCGGACCGGCTGGCCGAGTGCGTCGCGCGGTGGGACCTGCGGGTGGTGGGACCGCCGTTCGGGTACGCGTTCGCCTCGCTGGCGGTGCCGGTCGAGCTGCCGGACGGTACGCCGGCCGTGCTGAAGCTGCAGTACCCGGACGACGACAGCCGGGCCGAGGCGGCGGCGCTGGCGCACTGGGCCGGCCGGGGCGCGATCCGGCTGCTGGCCCACGAAGCGGAGCGGCGGGCGCTGCTGGTCGAGCGCTGCGTGCCCGGCACCCCGCTGTACGACCTCGCGCCCGAGGCGGCGCTGGACGTGATGGTCGAGCTGCTCCCCCGGCTGGCCGTGCCGGCCGGCCCGCCGTTCACCCCGCTCACCGAGGAGGCGGCCCGCTGGGCGGAGCGGATCCCGGCCGACTGGGCGGCGGCCAACCGGCCGTACGAGCGGCGGCTGGTGGACGCCGCGCTCGGGCTGCTCGCCGACCTGGCGCCGAGCCAGGGCGAGCAGGTGCTGGTGAACCAGGACCTGCACGCCGGCAACGTGCTCCGGGCGGCCCGCGAGCCGTGGCTGGCGATCGACCCGAAGCCGCTGGCCGGCGAGCGGGAGTTCGGGCCGGTGCCGGTCGTGCGGGGGATGGAGCTGGGGCATTCCCCGGCGGCGGTCCGGCACCGGCTGGACCGGCTCAGCGCCGAGCTGGGCCTGGACCGGGAGCGGGTCCGGGGCTGGACGATCGTGCACTGCACGGCGTGGAGCCTCGGCGCGGGGGAGGTCTTCCCCAACCAGGTCGAGGTGGTCCGCTGGCTGCTCGGCGAGGAGTGACCGGTCCCCGGTGGCGGCCGGGGACCGGTGCCGGGTCGGTCAGGCCGGGTAGGGGACGGTGTCGCGTGCCGCCCGTAGCGCCGCGGCCCACCAGGCGAGCTGGTCCAGCAGGGTCTTGGCGTATCCGGGTGCCTGGGCGTCGAGCGGCCGGCCGTCCGCCCACCCGGTGAAGTAGTTCGGGAAGGCCAGCCCGTCGCGGATGGTGACCGCGTGCAGCTCGGTGAGGACGTTCTCCAGGTGCAGGACGGCGTGGCGACCACCGGCGGCGCCGCCGTAGCTGACGAAGGCGACCGGCTTGGCCGTCCACTGGGTGAAGTGCCAGTCGATGGCGGCCTTGAGCGAGGCCGGGTAGCTGTGGTTGTACTCCGGGGTGACCAGGATGAAGGCGTCCGCGTCGGTGAGCCGCGCGGTCAGCGGCGCCATCCCCTCCGGGCGGGGGTAGGCGTCACCGGCGAATTTCGGGGAGAGCGCCGGCAGCGACAGCGGGATCTCGGCCTCGGCGAGGTCGACGACGTCGACGTCGAACCCGCCGTGCTCGCGCGCCTGCTCGGCGACCCAGCGGGCGACCACCGGCCCGAACCGGCCGTCGCGGACGCTGCCGATGACGATGACCAACTTGTGCTTCTCGTTCATGCGCTCCACCGTCCGCCGTCGCGACGGCCCCAACCAGACCGGGCGCAGGCTGGCCCCCACAGGGCCACGCTACGGGGCCCGGGGCCGCCGGCAGCCGACCTAGACTTCGGAGTCATGGCCACGCCGTTGGGGGATTTCGTCCGCGCCAAGCGCGACAGCATCCAGCCGGAGTCCTTCGGCCTGCCCGATCGTGGCCGGCGCCGGTCACCGGGTCTGCGCCGTTCGGAGGTGGCCGACCGCGCCGGGATCAGCGTGGAATACCTCACCCGCATCGAGCAGGGCCGCGATCGCAACCCGTCGCCCGCGGTGGTGAAGGCCCTCGCCGACGCGCTGAGCCTGGACGCCCGGGAGCGCAACCACCTGCGCTACCTCGTGAAGATCACCGGTGGGGAGTGCGCCGGTCACCGGCGGCCGGCGCCGCCCAGGCGGGAGGTCCGGCCCACCGTGCTGGCGACCCTCCGGCTGCTCGAGCCCGCGGCCGCGTTCATCACCAACCGGCTGGGCGACGTGCTCGCCCACACCAGCGGGTTCGAGCTGGTCGTGCGCGGCCTCGGGCTGCTCGACACCGAACCGCCGAACCTGACCCGCTACGTGTTCACCGATCCACGCGCCCGCAGATTCCTCCCGGAATGGGACCAGGTGGCCGACGAGCAGGCCTTCGACCTCTGGCTCGGACCGTCCGAGGAGACCTCCGAATGGTTCCGGCACGAACTCGCCCCGAGCGCCGGGCCCGAGTTCACCCGGCGACTCCACCACCACCTGCCCCCGCCGCAGGTTCCGCTCCGGATCGACCATCCCGCCGGGCACGAGCTGCGCTGGCACCGGGAGAAGCTGGAGCTGCCGAGCACCGACGCGCAGCAGCTGGTCGTCCTCGTGCCGGCCGACGAGGCGACGGCGGCTGCGGTCGAGCAGCTCCGGCACCGGCCACGCGGCCATCTGCGCCCGGCCAGCTGACCCGCTCGCAACCGCGCCGTCAGCCGCTCTGGCAGGTGGCGCACCAGTAGAGGTTGCGGCCGGCCAGCTCGCCCCGGCTGACCCCGGTGCCGCAGACGTGGCAGGGCGCGCCGGGGCGGCGGTAGACGTACACCTCGCCGCCGTGCCGGTCGACCCGGGGCGCGCGGCCCATCGCCTCCGGCAGGTGGATCTCCCGTACGGTGTCGATCCGGCCCCGCTCGACCGCGAGCGTCATCAGCGCGACCAGGTCGGCCCAGAGTTCCCGCCAGCCCGCCGGGGTCAGCTCGCGACCGGGCAGGGTGGGCGGCAGCCCCGCCCGGAACAGCGCCTCGGTCACGAAGATCAGCCCGGTGCCGGCCACCACGGACTGGTCGAGCAGCAGCGCGGCCAGCGGGGTGGCGCTGCGCCGGATCCGCGCGTACGCCCGGTCCGGGTCGGCGTCGGCGCGCAGCGGGTCCGGGCCGAGCCGGTCGCGCAGCGCGGCGACCTCGGGCGGGGTGAGCAGCTCGCAGGCGGTCGGCCCGCGCAGGTCGAGCCAGTGGGTGTCGGACGACAGCCGCAGCCGGATCTGCCCGACCGGGGGCGGCGGCTCGCCGGGGCCGTCGGTGACCTTGCCGTAGAGCCCGAGGTGCACGTGCAGGGTCAGCTCGCCGACGTAGTGGTGCAGCAGGTGCTTCCCGTACGCCTCGGTGCCGTCCAGGACGGTGCCGCTGAGCCGGGCCGCGCCCTCGGCGAAGCGGCCCTGCGGGCTGGCGGCGTGCACCTTGTCGCCGGCGAATAGCTCGGCGTGCCGGGCCGCCAAGCGGTGGATGGTGTGTCCCTCTGGCACGCCGGCAACGGTAGCCCGGCCGCCGCCCGCTGCCGAGCGCGACCACTCGTGAACCGTCGACGGGTGTCGACCTCTCGCCCACGGGGTACCCCCTCACTGTGACGCGCGGCCTCCGCGCCCTGACCAGGAGGTGTCGAAGTGAAGATTCTGAACCGCCGGAACGGTCCGGCGCGAAGTGCGGATGTGAACGGGGACGGTGTCGTCGACGCCCGCGAGGACAGCACGGTCGCCGACCGGGTGGACGGCCGACCGGTGCTGACCGATCGCGACCCGGGGCGGACGACGTACCGGAGCGGCGCGACCGCCACCGAGGCGGAACGGGAGACCGACGCCGAGCGCCGCGCGGCGCTCGGCGTC
>NZ_JBSGJR010000576.1:0-4334 GCF_053605645.1 Micromonospora sp. NPDC003776 | reverse complement strand
GCGTCGTGGCGCGCCCCGCCGTCCGCGCCCGGCCGGGGCGACCCGCCGCGCCCGCCCTCGGTGGGGAAGGACTCCCGCCGGGACTCCGAGGGCCCCGTCACGCGAGCACCTCGCCGGCGGCGACCCGGGCGCCGCGCGCCCAGTCGCTCGCCGACATGGCCTTCTTGCCGGCCGCGCGCACCTCGCCGAGCTGCACCGGCACGGTCGCGGTGCCGGCGAGCACCCGGGACTTCTCCACCAGCAACTCGCCGGGCTTCAGCTCCGGGCCGTTGGCCACCGGAGTGACCGGGCCGAGCTTGACCCGGTCACCGCGGAAGGTGGTCCACGGACCGGGGGCCGGCGTGCCGGCGCGGATCCGCCGGTCGACCGCGAACGCCGGGTCGGTCCAGCGGACCCGGGCGTCCTCGACGGTCAGCTTGGGTGCCAGGGACACCCCGTCGGCGGGCTGGGGCTCGGCCCGGGCGGTGCCCGCCTCGAGCGCGTCGAGCACGGCCACCAGCAGGCCGGCGCCGGAGTGGGCGAGCCGCTCCAGCAGGTCACCGGAGGTGTCGGTGGGGCGGATCTCGTCGGTCACCGTGCCGTAGACCGGGCCGGTGTCCAGCCCCTCCTCCAGCTGGAAGACGCTGGCGCCGGTCAGCTCGTCGCCGTGCAGGACGGCGTGCTGCACGGGGGCCGCGCCCCGCCACGCGGGCAGCAGCGAGAAGTGCAGGTTGATCCAGCCGTGCCGGGGGATCTCCAGCGCCACCGGCGGCACCAGCGCCCCGTACGCGACCACCGGCACGCAGTCCGGGGCCAGCGCGCGGAGCCGGTCCAGGAACTCCGGCTCGCGCGGCTTCGCCGGGGTGAGCACCTCGACGCCGTGCGCGTCGGCCCAGGCACCGACGGGTGAGCGGACCAGGCTGCGGCCCCGGCCGGCGGGGGCGTCGGGCCGGGTGACCACGGCCAGCAGCTCGTGGCCGGACGCGGCGATGGCGTCCAGGGCGGGCACGGCGACGGCGGGCGTGCCGGCGAAGACCAGGCGCATCCGGGTCACCGCCCCAGGCCGAAGGGGTTGCCGGCGGCGTGCGGGCTGAGCTTCACCGTCGGCGGGGCGGCCGCGTCGTACCACTCGGCCTGGCGGATCGCCTTCATGGCCGCCTTGCGGCCGGCCGGGTCGAGCCGGTCGACGAAGAGCACCCCGTCGAGGTGGTCGGTCTCGTGCTGGACGCATCGGGCCATCAGCCCGGTGCCGACGATCTGCAGCGGGTCACCGTAGCCGTTGAAGCCCTTGGCGATCACGTTCTGCCGGCGCTTGGTGTCGAAGTAGAGGCCGGGGATGGAGAGGCACCCCTCCGGGCCGTCCTGCTCCTCCTCGTCGGGGAACTCCACCACCGGGTTGACCAGATGCCCGAGGACGTCGTCGACGTCGAAGGTGAACACCCGCAGGCCCACCCCGAGCTGCGGCGCGGCCAGGCCGGCTCCGCTCTGCTCGCGCATCGTGTCGGTCAGGTCGGCGATCAGCTTGCGCAGCTCGGCGTCGAAGTCGACGACCGGGTCGGCCGGCGTGCGCAGCACCGGATCCCCGAACAGACGGATGGGCTGGACGGTCACGCGGGGTGGCTCCTTCAGTGGGACGAGTGGTGCCGTACCAGTCTACGGAGTCGCCCCCGCCGCCCCGGCCGGCGTACCGCGATCGGTGACCGGCGACGCGCCGTCACCGAGGGTGACCGGCAGGGTGGCGTACCCGCGCAGGGTGAGCCGGACCCGGCGCTCCGGCGTACCGGCCAGAGCGAGGCCGGGCAGCCGGCGCAGCAGCAACGGGAAGGCCACCTGCGCCTCCAGCCGGGCCAGCGCGGCGCCCAGGCAGTAGTGCGGGCCGGCGCCGAAGGACAGCGGGTGGACCTGCGGGCGCCACGGGTCGAACCGGCCCGGCTCCGGGTAGCGGCGGGGATCCCGGTTCGCCGCGCCGAGCAGCACGAGGGTCCAGCTCCCGGCGGGCAGGTCGACGTCGCCGTGCCGGGTCGGTGCGGTGCTCATCCGGGAGGTGAGCTGCACCGGGGAGTCGTACCGGAGCAGCTCCTCGACGTACCCGGGGGCGAACTCGGGGTGCTCGCGCAGCGCCGCCGCCTCGCGCGGGTGGTCGAGCAGCACCACCAGCCCGTTGCCGAGCAGATTGGTGGTGGTCTCGAACCCGGCCACCAGCAGCACCACCAGGTTGGCCAGCAGCTCGTCGCCGGAGAGCCGTTCGCCATCTTCGTCGTGCGCCTGGACCAGCGCGGTGGTCAGGTCGTCGGCCGGGGCCCGGCGGCGGGCCGCGACCAGTTCGGTGAAGTAGTCGCGCAGCTCGACGGCCCCGTGGTCGGCCACCGCCAGCTCCTCCGGGGTGATCTCCGGCTCGAGGATGCCGGTCAGGTCGGTGGCCCAGCGCCGGAACAGCGGGCGGTCGGCCGCCGGCACCCCGAGCAGCGCGCAGATCACCCCCACCGGCAGCGGGTACGCGAACTCGGCCTGGAAGTCCACGGGCGCGCCGTCCCGGCCGCGGGCGAGCATCCGGTCGATCAGCTCGTCGGCCTGGGCGGCGACCACGTCGCGCATGGCGGCGATCCGGCGCGGGGTGAAGGCGCCGGCGGCCAGCCGGCGCATCCGGCTGTGGTCGGGCGGGTTGGTGCGCAGCATCGACCGGGAGATGGACAGCGCGGCGGGGCTCTCCCGCCAGCCGGGCATGAACTGGTCGCGCAGGTCGTCGTCCATCACCCCGAACCGGGCGTCACGGAGGATCGCGTCGGCCTCGGCATAGCCGGTGACCAGGTAGAACACCGGCCCGGCCGGCACCACCGGCCCGTGCGCCCGCAGCTGCTCGTACGTCGGGTAGGGGTCGACCCGGCCCGCCGGGGACATCAGCAGCGCGAGCGCGTCGGCAGGATCCACGGTCGGCCTCCTCACGGGTCGGAGGCCTTCATCATGCTCCGGTACGCCGGATCCGGCGATCCCGGCCGGCGCTCAGGCGCCGGTGCCCGGCTCCCCCGCCAGCACCGCGTCCTCGCCGAGCAGGGCGTGCTCGGGCAGCGGGAGCAGGGTGCCGTGCGCGGCCGCCCAGTCGTGGACCAGGCTGGGGCGGACCTGGGCGGTGAAGTAGTCGACGGCGCTCATCCCGCCCACCACCGGCTCGTCCACCTCGGCGACCAGCCGGGCCGGCACCAGCGGGAAGCCGCTCTGCAGGGCCGCGCTGAGCCGGCGGTGCCCGTCGACCACGAAGAAGTACTCGCCGGTGTAGCCGATGGTCAGCGGCTCCAGGGCCTCGTCGCCGGCCGCGGCCACCTCGCCGACGAACTCCGAGTCCCACAGGCCACGCAGGGCGGCGACGTCCTCGGTCGGGTAGACCCGGGCCGGGTCGAGCAGCAGCAGCGGCTGCCCGTCGCGCAGCACGTCCGCGCCGAGCCGGCCCTCGTAGACGTCGATGACGTGCGCGATCACCTGCTCCGGGGTGGCCCGGGTGGTGTCGCAGATCAGGTCGTAGTTGCGCAGCCGGGCCTTGTCCACGCCGTACCGCACGATGAAGCGGCCGCGCTCGCTCTCGCTGCGCTCCCGGAGCTTGGCCCGCGCCTCCTCGATGGAGGCGTAGCTCTCCGCCGGGCCGGACGGCCGGGCCAGCACCCGGCGGGCCGCCTCGGTGGGCTCGGTGATCATGTGCACCTTGAGCGCGTCGGTGAAGAAGTGCCAGGCCAGCCGCGAGTCCATCACCAGGCGCTCGCCGGACGCGGCGATGTCCCGCTGGAGCTGGTCGACGTAGCCGTCGACGGCCTGGTCCAGCTCGGCGTGGAGGTTGAGCTGAAGGGCGGTCATCTGCCGCTCCTCGGCCATCTGCCGGTAGAGGTCACCGACGCTGACCCGGCGCATGTTCAGCCGCTTGGCGATCTCGACCGACACGGTGCTCTTGCCGCTGCCGAGGTCACCGTTGAAGACGATCGACTGACGAACGGTCACGACTGGTCCACCCCTGCTCACCGGCTGACTGACATCATCGACTTGGCCTCGGCTGCGCGCGCTGCCGCCTGTCCGCGCCTCTCCGACAACTCCAGCTCGGCGGTCTGACGCCGCGCCGCGACCTGGAGCCGTCGTTCGCTCGCCCGGGCATGACGGGAAAGGTTATCACGCACTGTTTACCGATTTGCCGCACGAGGTGTCCGACAAACCCCTGGTCACGACCCTCCGCTGCGGCAGGCCGCGCGGGGGGGCCGGGTCAGAACAGCGCCAGCGGGTCGACCTGGAGCCGGACCGGCTCGGCGGCCTTGCGGGCGCTGCGCTGCCCGGCGGCGACGTGCAGCGCCTGCGCGAGGGGGGGGGCCCGCCCGTAG
>NZ_JBSGJR010000575.1:0-4339 GCF_053605645.1 Micromonospora sp. NPDC003776 | reverse complement strand
GCCGCTGCCGCCCCGGCGGCCACGGCGCAGGATGTGGTGGGGCGCGGCGACGGGAGGCGACGATGGCGTGGTGGAGCAGGGCCCGGCCCGGCCGGCAGGGCGGGTCCGCCGCCCGGCCGCGGGTCGCGACGGCGGTCCGGGAGGCCGCCGGCCGGCTGCGCCGGGGGTGGCTGCCCGTCGTGGAGGCCACCCTCGCGGCCACCGTCGCCTGGATCCTCGCCACCCGGCTGGTCGGCCACCCGCAGCCGTTCTTCGCCCCGGCCGCGGCCCTGATCGTGCTCGGCCAGGCCCGCGGCCAGCGGATGCGCCGGGCCGTCGAGGTGGTGCTCGGCGTGGCCGCCGGCGTGCTCGTCGCCGACCTGGTGGTGCAGGCGCTCGGCCCGCGGAGCACCTGGACGGTGCTCACCGTCATCCTGCTCACCGTGGCCCTGGCCGTGGCGATCGGCGCCAGCTCGGTGACCGTGGTGCAGGCCGCCGTCTCCGCCCTCTACCTGGTGGTCGTCGCGCCGCCGACGGAGGGACTGGTCCCGTTCCGGTTCGTCGACGCGCTGATCGGCGGCGGGGTCGCCCTGGTGGCCAGCCAACTCGTCGACGCCCGCCGGCCGCTCGCCCCGCTGGTCGCCGAGTTCCGGCACACCTTCGAGGAACTGGCCGGAGTGCTCGACGACATCGCCACCGCGCTCGACCGGGGCGACGACGAGGCGGCGCTGGCCGCGCTTGAGCGGGCCCGGCACGCCGACGCCGGCGTGGAGCGGCTCCGCGGCGCGGTGCAGGCCGCGGGCGAGGCGCTCCGGCTCAACCTGCGCCGCCGCGAGCACCTGGGCCGGCTGCGCTCGGTGGCCGCCTCGATCCGGCAGATCGACTACGCGGTCCGCAACGTGCGGGTCCTCGCCCGCGCCGCGGTCACCCTCACCCGCGGTGCGGCGCCGGTCCCGGCCGACCTCGGCGACGCGGTGCGCACCCTGGCCGAAGCGGTCCGGTCGGCGGGGAACGCGCTCGCCGCCGACCTCACCGGTCAGGAGGGGATCGCCGACAGCCACGCCGCGCGGGCCGACTTGGCGGCGCTGGAGGCGGTCCGGGCGGCGGGCCGGCTCTTCACCCCGGGCCAGACCCTGCCCCTCGCGATGATCATCGGCCAGGTCCGGGCCACCGCCATCGACCTGCTGCGTGGGGTCGGCGTGGACGACGACGCCACCGTGCTCAGCCGGGTCGACGCGGCCGTCGCCCGTCCCGGCGGCTGAGCCGGTCAGCCGACCAGCCAGTCCACCGCCCGCCGCCGGATCTCCGCCGGCACCTCGTGGCCGTCGGGGAACTCGGCGTACTCCACCGGGTAGCCGAGCGTGTGCAGGCGGGGGACCAGCCGCCGGCTGCACACGTCCACCGGCAGCACCCGGTCGGCCACGCCGTGCGAGACGAAGACGCGCGGCCGGCCGTGGGTCACCAGCGGCGCGGCGAAGCCGGGGGAGAAGGCCAGCACCGCGTCGACCAGGTCGCCGTTGGTCAGCCCCAGGGAGAGGGCGTACGAGGCGCCGTCGGAGAAACCGCCGACCGTCACCCCGGCCACCGGGTACGTGCCGAGGGCCTCGGCCAGCAGCGCGTCGATCCGGGCGACGTCCGGGCCGTAGCCCTCGGCGATCAGGTCCCAGGTGCTCGCGGTGGCCTGCGGAGCGAGCAGCAGCAGCCGGTGCGCGTCGGCCAGCGGCAACAGCAGGTCCAGCCCCTGCTCGGCCGACCCGCCCGCGCCGTGCAGCAGCACCACCAGCCGGTACGGCCCGTCGCCCGGCGGCACGTGGCGCAGCCCGGGCCGTCCGCCCCACGGATCGGCCAGCGCGGACGTGCCGGGGGGAGCGGCCTGCGCCACCACGGTCGCGCGGGCGCTCAGCCGGCCGTGCCGGTGCCCCTCCTCGGGCTGCCGGTGCGGTGCCGCGGGCTCGGTCATCCCGTCCTCGCCCCCTCGTCGTCGCGCGGACCGCCCGCGTCCCACCCGGTGCGGCCGGTCGGATCGCCGGGGCTTACCCGGCTCCCGCCGGTCCAACCGCACGGCTCAGGCGCTCTCCCGGGCGACCAGCGTCGAGGGGAAGAAGGTGACGGGGGCCATCGGGCGCCGCTCCAGCACGGCGGTGGCGGCGGCGGTGGCGATCCGGGCGACCGGATGGGTGGCGGTGGTCAGCGGCGGGCTGCTCACCGCCGCGTACGGGATGTCGTCGAACCCGGCGACCGCCACGTCGTGCGGCACCTGGACGCCGCGCCCGCGCAGCGCGGCGATCGCGCCCAGGGCGGTGGCGTCGCTGGCGGCGTAGACGGCGTCGGTGTCCGGCCACCGGTCGAGGATCTCCAGGGCGGCCCGCCCGCCCCGGGCGGCGGTGAAGTCGCCCCGCACCACGCGCGCCGGCAGCCCGGCCGCCCGCATCAACGACCGGTACGCCGTCACCGATCGCTCGGCGCAGGTGAGCCAGCGCGGACCGGTCACCATCGCGATCCGCCGGTGCCCGCCGGCGTACAGGTGGCGCAGCACCTCCGCGGCGCCCCCGGCGTTGTCCACGTCGAAGGAGGGGACGGTGGGCGAGCCGATGCCGATCGAGGCGACCCGGCCCCGCATCGCGGCGGGCACCGCGTCCAGCGCCGCCGGCGTGGTGTTGACCAGCAGCATCCCGGCCACGCTCCGGTCCTCGCCGAGCCGCCGCAGCTCCGACAGGGCGCGCCGGGACAGCCATTGGAGGGTCACGCCGAGCCCGTGCGGGGCGCAGACCCGGGCCGCCGCGCTGACCACCCGGTCCACGTACGGGTCGTCGAAGAGGCTGTCGTCCCGGCCGACGACGGCCACGACGAGGCGGACCCCGGCGCCGCGGACGAGGGCCCGGGCGGCGGTGTTCGGCACGTAGCCGAGCCGGTCGGCGGCGGCGGCGACCCGCTCCCGGGCGTCCGGGGAGGCGAAGCCGTAGCCGCCGAGCACCCGGGACGCGGTGGCCCGGGACACCCCGGCCGCCCGGGCGACGTCGTCGAGAGTGGCGGATCGTGTGGTCGGCGTGCCCATGTCGGCATCATGCCGGGTCGGGCCGACGGAGGTAAGGGGTGGTGGCGCTTGCGCTGAGAGCGCTCTCGGGTGTCCGATGGTCGTCGCACCGGCCCGGGGGAGAGGACCATGTCACGGTGAGCAGCACCATCGACACGCCGACCGTCGACCGGCGGGCCGTGCCGCGGCCGGTCCTGACCGCCCGCAACGGCGTGACCGCCGTCTTCGCCCTCAACGGGCTGGCGGTCGCCACCTGGTTCTCCCGGGTGCCCGCGGTCCGCGAGGCGCTCGGGCTCAGCGCCGGGCGGCTCGGCCTGCTGCTGCTGGCCATGTCGGCCGGCGCGCTGGTGGCGATGTCCACCGCCGGCCTGGTCACCCTGCGGCTCGGCCCGGCCCGCACCGTGGCCGCGTCGACCGTGCTGGTCGCGCTCGGCCTGACCGGGGCCGGCCTCTCCGCCGGCCTCGCCGGCTCGCTGGTCGGCGTCGCGGTCGGGCTCTTCGCCCTCGGCTACGGCTCCGGCGCCTGCGACGTGGCGATGAACGTCGAGGGCGCGGCGGTGGAGAAGCGGCTCGGCCGCACGATCATGCCCCGGTTCCACGCCGCCTGGAGTCTCGGCTCGGTGGCCGGGGCCGGCCTGGGCGCCGGGGCGGCCCGCCTGGGCGTACCGGTGGGTTGGCACCTCACCACGGTCGCGGCGGTGGTCCTGGCCGGCACGCTGGTCGGCGCCCGCGCCTTCCTGCCGGCCCCGGCCGAACCGGCCGGCCCGGCCGACCCCGCGGCCCGCCGGCGCGCGCTGCTGGCCACCTGGCGCGAACCGCGCACCCTGCTGATCGGCCTGTTCGTGCTGGTGATGGCGTTCACCGAGGGCAGCGCCAACGACTGGCTGGCGGTCGCGTTCGTCGACGGCTACGGGGCCAGCCAGGCGGTCGGCGCCACCGTGTTCGGCGTCTTCGTGGTCGGCATGACCCTCGGGCGCACCGTCGGCACCGTGGCCATCGACCGCTGGGGCCGGGTACGCGTGCTGGTCGGCACCATCGGGCTGGCCGCCGCCGGGGCCACCCTCGCCGTGCTGGCCGGCTCCGGCCCGCTCGCCGTGGCGGGCGTGGCGCTGTGGGGGGTCGGCGCGTCGCTCGGCTTCCCGGTGGGGATGAGCGCCGCCGCCGACGAGGAGGACCGCGCCCCGGCCCGGGTCAGCGTGGTCGCCATGATCGGCTACACGGCCTTCCTCGGCGGCCCGCCGCTGCTCGGCTTCCTCGGCGACCACCTGGGCATCCTGTCCGCCCTCGGGCTGGTGCCGGTGCTCCTGCTGCCCACCCTCGCCCTGG
>NZ_JBSGJR010000574.1:0-4347 GCF_053605645.1 Micromonospora sp. NPDC003776 | reverse complement strand
CGCCCCGCGCCCAGGCGACGCAGGGCACCCTCCCCCACCCGGCCCCAGGGCCGGGCGGGCAAGCGTCCGGAGGGACACGCACCAACGGACCGGCCCAGGCTGCCCCGCGCAGCACACCGGCACCAGAGCGTGAACACGATCAGCACACCCACCACCGGCCACCGGCCACGAGGAGCCGCACTCGGCGCGGGATTTCACTTCCACGCCCACGCCTCTCCACCTAGGTGGGAAACGATCCCGGAAACCCACTCCGACTCAGGATCCCTACGCTAATCAGAGACGCTGTGTCCGCTCATGTTCGAGGTGCTGAACTTGACGCTGTAGTGGTCGCAGCGGCCGTTCCACCGCTTGGTGTCGGTGCAGGAGGTCTGCCCGTACCAGGAGGTGTCGTACGCCTTGTCGTAGACGTGGATGTCCGATCCGCCGACCGAGGTGGTGATGTCGGAGCGGTCGAGCTGCGCCCGTCCCTGGGCGACCGCCGCCTTGCCGTTGGTGGTCAGCGAGTTCGACTCCACGTCCTGGCTCGTGTTGTCCGGCTTGCCGCTGTTGGCCTTGCCGCCGTGGCTGGCCAGGGCCGGTGGCGCGAACGCCAGCACGGTGGCCAGCGTGGTGCCCAGGATGGTCGCGGTACGCCTCATTGCCCACTCTCCTCGATCACCGGCTGGTCAGCCGTCGGCGCGGACGCGGTCAGCGTGCCGGCGGCCACCGCCGCGCTGGCCGAGACGACCGTCTGGTCGAACTGGGTGGCCGTCATGCCAGTGATAGATGTGGCCAGGTCGTTCTCCGGGTTGCTCGGCTCCAGCGCGCCGTCGGCCAGCAGCGTTCGACCGTCCGAGCTGGCCAGCTGGAAGGTGTGCGGGTCGCCGCTGCCGTAGCTGCGGCGCAGGAAGAAGTAGCCGCTGTCGCCGACCTCGCTCCACGCCACGTTGTTGGCGATGTAGCCGTTCCCGTTCTCGTCCCAGCCCTCCTCCTCGAGGGTGATGGTCGGCGGGACCAGCATGTTCTTCGGGTTGTGCAGGACGTCCCACACCTCGATCGTCACGTTGCGCAGTCGGACGCCGCCGCCGACCGCAGCCGGGTCCTCGTCCACGCCGGTCAGCCGGCCGGGCCCGTCCGCGGTGACCGTGCCCTGCACGACCAGCTGCGAGGTCGCGGTCATCTGCGCGACGGTGTCGAAGTGGTAGACCTCCTTGCCGAACGCCAGCGACTCCGGGCGCGCGTCCAGGCGTACCCCGGTGTCGGCGTGGCCGATGCCGACCGTGGCCACCAGCGCGGCCGCCACCACCGCGCCCGCCGCGGCCAGGCCCCAGCGGCGCGGGCGTCTCATGCTGCTCACTCGTCGTTCCCCCAATCCGAGGTCACCCGGCGTGGCGCCGACCGGCCCCCGCCGTGCCCCGCCGGACGGTCGGGGGGCGACCGCCTGGCGGGACGGCACGAGGATCCACTCCTGCCGATGCATTCGCCTTGCAACCGGCTTGCAGCCGCCCCACGGCGGACCGGCATACTGCGCCACCGGGGAGGTGCGTCGATGGAGTTCCGGGTCCTGGGCGCGGTGGAGGTGTGGTCCGACGGCGTCGGCCTGGACGTGGGCGGACGGCAACCCCGGCTGGTCCTCGCCGCGCTGCTGCTGGAGCCCGACCGGGTGGTACCCGTGGACCGGCTGGTCGACCTGGTCTGGGGGCAGTCCCCGCCGCGCAGCGCCCGGGGCGCCCTCCAGGCGTTGGTCTCCCGGCTGCGGGCCACCTTCCGTCGGGTCGGGGCGCCGGTGGAGATCGCGGGCCAGGGGATGGGCTACCGCATCCGGGTCGACCCGGACGCGGTGGACGCGCACCGGTTCACCGCGCTGACCGCGCAGGCCCGCGACGCCACCGACGAGATGGCCGTCGACCTGCTCGACCGGGCGCTCGCGCTGTGGCGGGGCGAACCGCTCGCCGACGTGGCCGAGGAGGACGTCCGGCACCGGCTCTGCGCCGGCCTGCACGAGGCCCGCTGGGCGGCGGTGGAGGACCGGGCGGAGGCGCTGCTGCGGTTCGGCCGCGCCCGGCAGGTGATCGGCGAGCTGACCGACCAGGTCGCCCGGCACCCGGATCGGCAGCGGATGGCGGGGCAGCTCATGCTGGCCCTGTACCGGGACGGCCGGCCCGACCAGGCGCTGGCCACCTACCGACGGGTGCGCGTGCGGCTCGCCGACGAGCTGGGCCTCGACCCCGCGCCCGAGCTGCGTCGCCTGGAACAGCTGATCCTCCGGGCCGACCCGGCGCTGGACCCGCCCGACGACTCGCGGCGGGTCCTGGTCCGGCCCGCCCAGCTGCCGCACGACGTGCCCGGCTTCACCGGCCGGGCCGCCGACCTGGCCCGGTTGGACGCCACCCTGGACGAGCCCTCCGCCGGCATCCGGATCTGGGTGGTCAGCGGCACGGCGGGGGTCGGCAAGACCGCGCTGGCGGTGCGCTGGGCGCACCGGGCTCGGGACGCCTTCCCCGACGGCCAGCTCTTCCTCGATCTGCACGGGTTCGACGCCGAACGGCAGCCGGTCCCGCCGGATGCCGCACTCGCCCAGCTCCTCGGCGGGCTCGGGGTCGACCCGCGGGCCGTACCGGACGGGCTGGACGCCCGCGTCGCCCTGTTCCGCTCCCGGCTGGCCGGCCGGGACGTGCTGCTGGTGCTGGACAACGCCCGCGACGCCGGACAGGTCCTGCCGCTGATCCCGTCCGCCGGCACCGTGCTGGTCACCAGCCGGCACCGCCTCGGCGAGCTGGTCGCCCGGGCCGGCGCCCGTCCGCTGCCGCTGGACGTGCTCACCCCGGCCGACTCGGCGCGCCTGCTGGCGGCCCTGCTCGGCGACCGGACGGTCCGGGCCGAGGCGGCGGCCGCGGCCCGGCTGGCCCGGCTCTGCGGGCACCTCCCGCTGGCGCTGCGGATCGCCGCGGCCAACCTCCAGGCCGCCGGGGAGCCGGAGATCGCCGGCCTGGCCCGGGAACTCGCCGAGGGTGACCCGCTGGCCGGGCTCACCGTCGACGGGGCCGACGAGCCGGCGGTGACCAAGGCGTTCGCGCTGTCCTATCGGGCGCTGTCGGGGGAGCAGCAACGGCTGTTCCGCCGCCTCGGGCTGGTGCCCGGGCCGAGCTTCGCCGCCGGTGCGGCCGCGGCCCTCGCCGGGACACCGCCGGCCACCGCCGAACGGCTGCTCCGCGCCCTCGCGGCGGCGCACCTGGTGGAACGGCACCCGGGCGGCCGGTACCGCTTCCACGACCTGCTGCGCCGGTACGCGCGGGACCGGCTCACCGGGGAGGAGGATGCCACCCAGCGGGAGCAGGCCTGGCAACGCCTCCTCGACCACTGGTTGAGCACCGCCGACGCGGCGGGTCGCCGGCTCATCCCGCACTTCGCCCGGCTGCCCCGCCCGGCCTCGGTCGACCCGTTCGACACCGCTGAGGCGGCCCTGGCCTGGGTGGACGCCGAGTGGCAGAACCTCACCGCGGCGGTGGAGCAGGCCGCCCGGCAGGGTCCCCGCCACCACGCCTGGCACCTCGCCGACGCGCTGCGGGCGTACTTCCACCAGCGGGGCCGGCGCGCGGAGTGGCTGGCGGCGGCGACGGTGGCGCTGGACGCCGCGCGCGCCGAGGACCATCCGCTGGCCCAGGTCGCCATGCACATGAGCATCGCCCTGGTCCACGTCACCAGCGGCCGGTACGAGGAGGCCCGCCGGCACCTGCGCGACGGACTGCGGATCGACATCGGCGACGGCTGGCCCGAGGGCCGGGCCGGGATGCTCAACAACCTCAGCGCGGTGCACCAGCGGCTCGGCGACCCGCAGGCGGCCATCGACTGCGCGCGCCGGTCGCTCGTGCTCACCCGGCGGCTCGGCATCGACGGCGGGGAGGCGATGTCGCTGGCCAACCTCGGCTTCGCGCACTGGCAGCTGGGCGCGCTGGCCGACGCGGAGGAGCACTTCCGGGCCGCGCACGAGCGCGGCGAGCGGGCCGGGGCGCGCTACAACGTGGCCGTCCTCCTGGTCGACCTGGCCAGCGTCCGCCGGGACCTCGGCGACCACCGCGCCGCCGAGGAGCTGTACGCCCGCGGCCTGGCCGCCAACCGGGACCTCGGCTACCGTTACGGCGAGGCGACCGCGCTCGCCGGCCGGGCGGTGCTTTGGGCGGCGAGCGGCCGGGCCGCGCAGGCACGGCCGGACGCCGAGCGGGCGGTGGCGCTGACCCGGGAGATCGGCGACACCGGCACCGAGGCGTGGGCGCGGGACGCGCTCGGCCGGGTGCTGCTGGCCTCGGGCCGCCCGGGGGACGCGGCGGCGGAGAACGAGCTTGTAGCCGCCGTCGCGGATGACCTCGT
>NZ_JBSGJR010000573.1:0-4352 GCF_053605645.1 Micromonospora sp. NPDC003776 | reverse complement strand
ACCGTGGCCTGGGGCACCCGGGACCGGATCCTGCCCCACCGGCAGGCGGCGCTGGCCCGGACCCGGCTGCCGGCGGCCCGGCACCTCGACCTCACCGGCTGCGGCCACGTGCCCATGCACGACGACCCGGACCTGGTCGTCTCGGTCATCCTCGACACCACCCGGGCGGCCTGAGCCGGTTCACTCGGTGGCGCCGAACGGCTCGGTGCGCACGTACCGCATGGTCCAGGTGCCGTAGCCGTCCCGCCGGTCGCGTTCGTAGAGGTGGTCGGCCTCGCCGCCGCCCGGGGCCGCGGCCCCCTCGGGGTGACGCATGATCCAGCGCTGTGGCGGCTCGCCGCCCGGCCCGGCCGGCAGGTCCCGGACCAGGTCGTGGGCCGGCCCGCCGACGAACCGTACGCGCACCTGAGCCACCCCGCACCCTCCGTTCCCGGATCGCGACCGAACGTCACCACAAGCTACCCCGCGGCGCGTCGGCGGGGCCGGAAACCCCCGGTGGTTTGCCCTGCTGAGCGCCCGGGTACCGCGACCCGAAGGCAAGCCGGGGGCCGGAACGAGGACGAGGAGTGGTCGATGAGGACGCTGGGCGGGCGGTACGAGCTCGAACAGCGCGTGGGCATCGGCGGCATGTCGGAGGTCTGGCGCGCCCACGACCTCGTGCTGGACCGGACCGTCGCGGTGAAGCTGATCTCCCCCGGGCAGGACGGCGAGGACACGTCGGTGGAGCGGATCCGCGACGAGGCGCGTTCCGCCGCCCGGCTGGTGCACCCGAACGTGGCCAGCGTGCACGACTTCGGCACCTCGGCGGCGGCGGACGGACGCGAGGTGCCGTACATCGTGATGGAGCTGGCGGAGGGGGAGACGCTCGCGGCGCACCTGCGCGGCGGCCCGCTGGACTGGCGGATCGCCGTGCGGGTCTGCGCCGAGGTGAGCGCCGCCCTGGCCGCCGCGCACGCGCACGGCATCGTGCACCGCGACGTGAAGCCGGCGAACGTCATCCTCACCCCGGCCGGGGTGAAGGTGCTCGACTTCGGCATCGCCACCCCCGCCGGGGCGCCCGATCGCACCCCGGACGGCATGGTCGTGGGCACCCCGGCCTATCTCGCCCCGGAGCAGCTGGACCGGCAGCCGGCGACCCCCGCCGCCGACATGTACGCCCTCGGCGTGCTGCTCTACTACTGCCTGACCGGCCGCCTCCCGTACGCCGCCGACAGCGCCACCCAACTGCTGGGTGCAAGGCGCCGCCAGCCGCCGGAACCGCTGCCGGAGATCGAGGGCCTGCCGGCGGAGATCGCCGACCTGTGCCGCCGCTGCCTCGCCGACGACCCGGCCGCCCGACCGACCAGCCTGATGGCGGGGCTGCTGCTGGCCGAGGTGGTGGACGCCCGGGTGTACGTGCCGATGCTGGCCGCGATGCCGCGGCAGCGGAGCGCGCCGGTGTCGCCGTGGACCGACCGGGCCGCGACCGAGGCGACCGAGGCGATGGCGCTGCCGGCCCCGGAGTGGACCCACTCCTGACCCGTCACCGGGCAGCTTCGGGCTGCTCAGGCACGGTTTCGCCGGCCGGGGGCCGGGTAGCCGGGCGGGTGAGTGACGGGAGGAACGCGATGCCGGATCCGAGTTCCTGGCTGCCCGAGACGGCCACGGCGACCGCCGCGGGTGGTCACGTACGCACCGATGACGGCGGGCTCTCCTCCGCCCTGGCGTCCCCGCTGGCGCCGCACTGCACCGGCCTGACACCGGAGCAGTTGCTGGCCGCCGCGTTCGCCTCCTGCCTGCACCACGCGGCGGTGGAGGCGGCGGGCGAGATCACCGACGAGGCGCACACCGTCGAGGTCACCGCGGAGGCGAAGCTCGGGCGCGACGACGACGGCCGCTACCGGGCCGACGTGCACGCGGAGATCTCCTCGGCGGGGCTGACCCGCGAGCAACTGGCCGACCTGGTGGCGTACGCCGACCGGCTCTGGCCGTTCTCCAGCGGCGACAGCAGCCGGCACCGGCTGACCGTGACGCCGGCCGAGAACGGGCGGCACTGACCGGTCACCAGCGGAAGCCGGCGGTCACCGCCCGGTGGTCGCTGTCCGGGGTGTGCAGCACCCCGGCCGCGGTGGGGGTGAGCCCCCGGTAGAGCACGTGGTCCGGGCGGGTCACCGGGAGCTCGGCCGGCCAGGTGAAGCCGAACCCCTGCCCGGCGTCGGCCTGCGCGTCGTGCAGCAGCCGGGTGAGCGGGACGAAGACGCGGTCGGTGCTGGCGGTGTTCAGGTCGCCCAGTACCACGAGCCGGGGCGCGGGATCGGCCCGTACCGTCGCGGCGAGGGCGGTGAGGGTCTCGTCCCGGGTGGCGGTGCGCCCGGCCCGGGCGGACCCCAGGTGCACCACGTACACGACCAGGTCACCGCCGGGCGCGGCCACCACCGCCCGCAGCGCCCGGTCCCAGCCGAGCCCGGTGTCCACGCCGCGCGACTCCCGGATCGGCCACCGGCTCCACAGCGCCACGGTCGACACGGCGGCGCGGTGCGGGTAGCGGCCGTCCAGCGCCGTGCCGACCCGGACGTCGTCGTCGACCTCCTGGAGGCCGATCAGGTCCGCGCCCGCGCCGGCGACCGCGTCGACGGTGGCGGCCGGGTCGGGGTTTCCGGAGCGGAGGTTCTGGCTGGCGACGCGGACCGAGGCCGGGCCGGCGCCGGCCGCCGGCGGCAGCCACGCGCCGCCGTACAGCGCCAGCCAGACGACCGCGGGCAGTGCGACCGCCACCAGCGCCCGCCGGGACCGGCGCAGCAGCGCCGCGAGCACGAGCGGGGGTACGCCGAGACCGAGCAGCGGGGTGACGCTGTCCACCAGGCTGCCCAGGCCGTGCACATTCGGCACCGCCCGGTGGCCGGCGATGAGCACGGCGAGCAGGACGGCGAGGGCGGCGACCAGCAGTCCGCGCCGGTCCCGGCGACCCTGCGGCTCACCGGCGGCCCGTTCGTCGACCATCTGCCCCGTCACCGTCCGAATCGTATCCAGCCCGCTCGTGCCGCCGACCGTGATCCCGGCACAGCCGCTTCACCTCCCCGTCACGCCCGCACGCGGTGCCCCGGCCCCGCCCGCAGTCCCCGGCCCGCCCGGCGCCTGGCAGGACGGCGTGCTGGTCGCGGACGACTCAGCTCGAAAGGCGGCCCAGGTGCGGCATCGGCCGAGCGGGGATGCCGGCCGTCCCAGGTGGCGGGGGTCGCCATGGGCCGAACGGAGGAGGCGCGACCGGACCGCCACGTACATGATCATCTGTCCGACCCGGTCATCTATTTCCAGTATTTCCGACAAATGCGAAAGCGAGTGATCGCCGGTTTGATGATCTAGCGGGCGTAATGCGGGTGCGGATCATGGCAAATTGTGGCGCATGCCACCAACTACCCCGATGGCAAGCGCCGGAACCCTTTCTAGCCTCGGCGGGTGCATCCCGACGACTCCCCAGCGCAGCAGCCGACCGAGAAGCGCCCCGTTCGCCGTACGATCGACCCCGCATCAGCCGAAAGGAGGACCGGCCGCCACCGGGCCCCGGAGCCGCCCCGGCGCCGGGTGCTCGCCTCCGCTCCCGGCCGGGTCGTGGTCGCCACCGGCGTGACCTGCTGCCTCGGGCTCATCGGCTTCGTCGGCGCCGAGCAGCCCGGACCGCAGCACGCGCCCGTCCGCGAGATGATGGCCGACCGCGCGGCCGACGCCGCGATCGACCGCGCCACCCGCGACTACCAGCGCCCCGCTCCCCCGGTCGCCGTGCCGGTCACCCCGATCCCGGCCGCCACCCCGAGCCCGGTACCCGTGAAGAAGGTGGCGAAGAAGAAGCCGGTCCGGCCGAAGCATCCCCGCCCGGTCGCCGGCCTCGACCAGCGCCAGATGGACAACGCCAAGGTGATCGTCGACGTCGGGCGGGCCATGAAGATGCCGCGCCGGGCCCTCGTCGTGGCCGTCGCGACCGCCATGCAGGAGAGCGACCTCTACAACCTGGCCAGCGATGTGCTGCCGGAGTCCTTCGACTACCCGCACCAGGGCAGCGGCTCCGACCACGACTCAATCGGGCTCTTCCAGCAGCGGCCCAGCAGCGGCTGGGGCACCGTCGCGCAGATCATGAGCCCGGCGTACGCGGCCCGGGCCTTCTTCTCCGCGCTCAACGAGGTGCCCGGCTGGGCGGACATGAGCATCACCGAGGCCGCCCAGGCCGTGCAGGTCTCCGCCTACCCCGACGCGTACGCGCAGCACGAGGACCGGGCAACCACGGTGGTCGCCGCGCTGGTCTGAGGCGGAACTCAGGCGGCGGTGCGCTCGGCCGGCCCCGGTCCCGGCCCCGGGTCGCCGCCCGCGCCCGCCGCGAC
>NZ_JBSGJR010000572.1:0-4431 GCF_053605645.1 Micromonospora sp. NPDC003776 | reverse complement strand
GCGGCCTGCTGCCCGTGCTCCTCGGCACCCGGGTCGGCCGGCCGGTCGGTGGGGTCGGGCGCGGGTCCCGGGTGGACCGTCTGCGCCGGAACCTCTCGCTCGCCCATGCTCGCCCTCCACGGCCACGCTCGCCCCCGGACCGTGGCGTCGGTCGGGAGTGCCTGGATCTCACCGTGCCACATTCCGGCCCGGCAGCACAGTCGGAGTGGACGGTTGGGTCAGCTACCGCTGCTCGGCGTGGACGAGGCGCTCTCCGCCGTGCTGCTCGAGGGGTCGGAGGCGGCGGAGCTGTCGGTCGGCTCGGCGGAGCTGTTCGACGGGCTCGGGCCGCTGCTCGTCGTGTCGGTCGGTGTCGGGTCCGCCGACTTGGACGGGCTGGGCGTCGGCGTCGGCGACTTGCTCGGCGACGGCGAGGTCGACGGGCTGGGGCTGCTCGTGGTCGGCTTCGGCGACGGCGTCTGCGTCGGCTTGGCGGTGGCCGTGGGCGTCGGCGTGGGGGTCGGCTTCGGCGTCTTCGAGGGGCTCGGCGTCGGCGCGGGGGTGGCCGGGGCGGGCACCGCGCCGACCACCCGGGTGGCGGCGAAGAGCCGGCTCCACCGGACTCCCGAGATCTTGACGACGTCCCCGGTCCGCGGCGCCTCGACCATCTTGCCGTTGCCGATGTACATGGCGACGTGGTGGATGCTCGTCCAGCTGCTGCCCGAGGCGAAGAAGAGCAGGTCACCCGGGAGGAGCGCGTTCGGGTCGACGGTCCGGGAACGGGTGGCGTAGTACTGGTCGCGGGAGACCCGGGGCAGGCCGTGGTAGCCGGCCGCCTGGTAGGACGCGAGCATCAGGCCGGAGCAGTCGAAGCGGTCCGGCCCCTCGGCGGCCCACAGGTACGGGTCGCCGAGCTGGGCGAGGGCGTAGCGCACGGCGGCCAGCGCCGTCGGGTGCGCGACCAGTCCGCTGACGCTCTGGTTGGCCACGTAGGAGGTGCCGAGCTGCTGCTCGGCGGCGTCCGCCCGGCGCTCGATCTCCACCAGCTGCGCGGCGTTGTCCTTGCGCAGCTTGAGCAGGGCGGCTTCCTGCCGGTGCAGCTCCGCCTCGACCCGGGTGTACTCGGCGACCTTCTCGGCCACCCGGCGCTCGGTCGCGCCGTACGCCTCCCGGGCCATCTGCTCGGCGGCGGTGGCCCGGGCGACCTCGCCGTCCACGGCGGTGGTCGCCCCCTGCGCCTTGTCACCCCGGGTGATCCGCTGAAGGGCGTCGAGTTGGCGCAGGTCGGAGCCGAACTGCCCGGGCGGGAGCGCGGCGTCGGCCTTGACCGCGTCGGCGGCGGCGTTCTTCGCCTTCTCCTGGGCCTGGGCGAGCGCCTCCCCGGCCTGCTGGAGCGCGGCCGCGTCCAGCGCGAGCTGGGCCCGCGCGGCGTCGCGCTCGGTCTGTAGCCCCTCCAGCGACTCGCCGAGCTGGGCGACCAGCGTGTCGGCCTGGTTGATCTGGGCGATCAGGGGGCCGTCGCTCGGGTTGGTGGCGCCGGGGGTGGTGCCCAGCCCGGTCGGCGTCTGCCCGGGCAGCCCGGGGATCTGCAGGCTGATCTGGGGCGGCCGGAGGCCGGTGTCCGGGATGGTGTCGGGCAGCGGGTCGGCCCAGGAGGGGGTGGCGATCGCCGCGGCGGCCACGACGCCGAGCAGGGCGGACCAGAGCTTCGGGCGCAGCACCGGAGAGATCACCGGCCCCCTGCGTCGCTGCCGTCGGCGTCGCCTGCTGTCGACCATTCCGCTCCCCGTCCGGTCTGGTGCCTTCCGCGCTCGGTGTGCGCGGTGAACCGGGACGGTACCAGTGTGAGTTCCGCCCCATCCTGTCTTACCTCACGGACGCAGGGATGTCGATGTGCGGAGGGTGACGGCCGACCGGTCGTCCGGTGAAGTAGGCCGCTGCGGTTGACCGCGCCGCCGGTCGGTCGAGGGAGCGACGTACGCTCGACCGGGACCACAGGTGGAAGGGACGTGACTTTCGATGGACGCCGGACTCAAGCGCGAGCTTGAAGCGAAGGTCTACGCGGGGGAGCGGCTGACCCGGGAGGACGGGATCGCCCTCTACGAGAGCGACGACCTCGCCTGGCTCGGGCGGCTGGCGCACCACCGGCGCACGGAGCTGAACGGCGACCGGGTGATGTTCAATGTCAACCGGCACCTCAACCTGACCAACGTCTGCTCCGCCTCGTGCGCGTACTGCTCCTTCCAGCGCAAGCCGGGGGAGAAGGACGCCTACACGATGCGCATCGACGAGGCGGTCCGCAAGGCCAAGGAGATGGAGGACGAGCAGCTCACCGAGCTGCACATCGTCAACGGCCTGCACCCGACCCTGCCCTGGCGCTACTACCCCAAGGTGCTGCGCGAGCTGAAGGCCGCGCTGCCGAACGTCAATCTCAAGGCGTTCACCGCGACCGAGGTGCAGTGGTTCGAGAAGATCAGCGGGCTGAGCGCCGACGAGATCCTCGACGAGCTGATGGACGCCGGCCTGGAGTCGCTGACCGGCGGCGGCGCGGAGATCTTCGACTGGGAGATCCGGCAGCACATCGTCGACCACGCCTGCCACTGGGAGGACTGGTCGCGGATCCACCGGCTCGCCCACGCCAAGGGCATGAAGACCCCGTCGACCATGCTCTACGGCCACATCGAGGAGCCCCGGCACCGGGTCGACCACGTGCTGCGGCTGCGCGAGCTGCAGGACGAGACGGGCGGCTTCCAGGTCTTCATCCCGCTGCGGTACCAGCACGACTTCGTCGACTCGGCGGACGGCAAGATCCGCAACCGGATCCAGGCCCGGACCACGATGGCCGCGCCGGCCGAGTCGCTGAAGACCTTCGCGGTCTCCCGGCTGCTCTTCGACAACGTGCCGCACGTGAAGTGCTTCTGGGTGATGCACGGTCTCTCGGTGGCCCAGCTGTCGTTGAACTTCGGTGTGGACGACCTGGACGGCTCCGTCGTGGAATACAAGATCACCCACGATGCCGACTCGTACGGCACGCCGAACACCATGCACCGGGACGACCTGCTGCACCTGATCTGGGACGCGGGCTTCCGCCCGGTCGAGCGGAACACCCGCTACGAGACCGTCCGCGAGTACGACGCGGCCCCGTCGCTGGCCGAGCGGCGTGCCGAGCCGCAGCAGGTCTGGGCCTGACCGCGCGCCGATGAGTACCGAGGAGCAGCAGCGCAGCTTCCCCCGGCGGGACGCCCAGGGGCGCATCCTCACCCTGGGCGACCTGCTCGGGGTGAGCCTCGCCGGCCTGGTGATCGGGGTGCTGGCGCTGGTCCTCTTCGAGTGGGCCTTCGCGACCATGGGCGCGGGCGGATTCGGGCGGACCAACGGCTGGCTGGCCGTCATCCTCCCGGTCTGGCTCTTCTGGGACGACTTCCGGGCCTGGGAGTTCGGCGCGGCCCGGGTGGTGGCGGCGCTGGCCGGGATCGCGCTCGGGGTGCTCGCCGGGCTGCTGGCGGCCGGCCTGGCCGCCGGGCTGCCGCCGCTGGTCTCCGGTGCGCTGGCCGCGGCGGTCTTCACCGTGGTCTACGCGGTGGTCTGGTTTCCTGGCGTGCACTGGCTGGCCCGGCGGACGGGCTGAGCCGTGACGGAGAACGGAGTACGAGCTTGAGCGCGGCGGTCAAGTACACGTTGGGGCGGATCGGGCTGTTCGTCGCCGTGCTGGCGGCCCTCTGGTTCGTCGAGATGAACATGTTCCTGCGGCTGATGCTCGCCCTGGTCTTCTCCGCCGCGCTCTCGTTCTTCCTGCTCAAGGGCTGGCGGGACGAGATGGCCGGGGAGATGGCCGAGGCGTCGGAGCGGCGCCGGGCGGAGAAGGAGCGGCTGCGTTCCGCGCTGGCGGGTGACGACCAGCCCGCCGAGGACGGAGACGGCGAGCGCCGGAGCTGAACCTGACGGGGCAGCGGCTCGCGTCCCGTCCCACTAGGGTCGCTCCCCGTGATGGAGCGGATCAGCAGTTGGCGGATGAAGTTCTTTCTCTGGGTCGGCCTGCCGGTCATCGCGGTGATCGGGCTGGTGATCGCCGCACCGGACGTGGGTCCGGCGTGGCGGGCGAAGTCCGGGGACGGCACGCCCGGCACCTTCACCGCGCTGCGCGAGGAGTGCGGTAAGCGGAGCTGCAAGTGGCACGGCGACTTCGTGCCGAGCGGCGGCGGCGCCGCGCGGAAGGACGTCATCCTCTACGACGACCCGGACGGGCTGACCACCGGCGGCACCGCGGCGGCCCGCGACACCGGGGCCGACAAGGGAGTCTTCTCCACCACCGGCGGTAGCACCTGGCTGCTGGTCACCGGCTTCGCCGTCGGCGGGGCGCTCGCCGGGGTCGCCTGGCTGGTCCTGATCGTCCGGACGGTCCTCGGCCGCCGGCGTCCGGACGCCGACGAGGCCGCCACCGACAGATCGGAA
>NZ_JBSGJR010000571.1:0-4433 GCF_053605645.1 Micromonospora sp. NPDC003776 | reverse complement strand
CCGGTCTGGCGCGGCTGGTCGCCGCGCTCGACGACGGCGACGGCCTGCTCGCGCCAGACCGGGTGTCGCCGACATGACCGCGCCCGCCTCAGACACTCTGCTCAGCGGGCTCGGTGACCGAGGTGTCGCGCTCCCAACCCTCCAGCTCCAGCTTGATGCTCTGGATGGCGACCACCGCCGTCGCGGCGTCCAGCGCGGGCAGCGCCTGGTACTCGGAGACCCAGCAGCGGAACAGCTTGTAGCTGAGCACCTTCTGGTTAGCCTCGTTGAACACGTCGACGATCAGGTCCTTGCGGAAGTCCCGCAGCGAGATGCCGGGCTGGCGCAGGCTGGCCACCTTGTTCGCCCAGGCCTCGAAGGCCAGGTCGTGCGTGACGCCACGCTCCAGCGTCACCGCGTCGTACGTGGTCAGGCCCGGGCTCTTGCGGTCGTGGCCGGGGTCGCCGCCGACCCGGTGCGTGACCGGCGCCGTCGACCGCTTCAGTGGGGACATCTTCGACAGTCCCGCCACGTACACGCCGTCCCAGCGGACGCGGAACATGTGGCTCTTGTACGGGTCGAAGCGCGTGGGGTTCACGCTGAACTCGGCCATGTCACTCTCCTGCCTGGCTCAGCTGGGTGATGGTGATGATCACGAACTCGGCGGGCTTGAGTGGGGCGAACCCCACCACGACGTTGACCCGGCCGTTGTCGATCTCGGTCTGCGGGTTGACCGAGGAGTCGCAGATGACGAAGAAGCTGTCCGACTCGGCGTGCTTCTCCGACTGCTGGAACGCGCCCTGCCGGAACAGCCCCCGCATGAAGCCCCCCACCGCCAGGCGCAGCTGCGCCCACAGGTCCGGGTCGTTCGGTTCGAAGACGGCGAACTGGGTGCCCAGGTAGAGGCTGGTGCGGATGTAGTCGGTGAGCCGGCGGACGGGGACGTACTTGGAGTCGCTGGAGAGCACGTCGCTGCCCGCGAGGGTCCGGGCGCCCCAGACCACCATGCCGGCGCCGGGGAAAGTACGCAGCACGTTGAGCCCGAGCGGGTTCAGCGTGCCGGAGACGTCGTCGTTGGTGGGCGCGGTGAGCCCGACCGCGCCGGCGATGCCGGCCTCCAGCCCGGCCGGGGCCTTCCACACCCCACGCGCCGCGTCGGTGCGGGCCATGATCCCGGCGACCGCGCCGCTGGCTCCCCACCCGTCGGCGCCGCCGTCGGCGGTGACCAGGCGGGGCCAGTAGACGGCGCCGTGCGCGCCCTGCGCCCGCAGCAGGTTCGCGGCGGTCTTCAGCTGCGTTGGGTTCAGCCCGGGCGCGGGGTCGATTATCAAAAAGGCGTTCTGCCGCCGGCAGTAGTCCAGGGCGGTGTTGACCGAGGCGGTGTCGGCGGTCGTCACGCCCGGCAGGCAGAGCAGGTTGAACCGGGGGAAGTCCAACGTGTCCAGGGCGAGCATGCCCTGACCGGTGGTGGCCGAGACGATCTCGTTGGCCCCGACGGTCGCCCCGTCGGAACCGCCGGCCAGCGGCGCGGCCGCGGCGACGGCCGGCCGGTACGGCGCGCTCGCGCTCACCTCGGCGCCGCCCCGGGCCACGCCCAGCCCGAGATCGGCCGACGCGTCGTTCAGGCCGCTCAGCCCGACCACGACGGCGCTGTTCAGGTCGCTGGTCTTGCTGGTCAGCACGAGCTTGCCGCCGGACACGCTGGCGGTCACCGGCCAGATCGAGCCGGTCGCGTTGATGTGGTCCCGGACCTGCGCCAGGGTGTGGGAGACAGGCGGGTCCTCGGTCGGGAAGAGGACGTAGTCGTTCGCCGGCCCCTGGTCGACCGAGAGTCGCAACGTCTTGCCGGTCACGGTGACGTTCGCGGGGCTCAGCGCCCCGGTGGACGTCCCGGCCGAGGGCGCGGGCGCCGGCGCGCCGGTGACCTGGGCGGTGGCCAGCGTGCTGGCGTTGAGCACGGAGACCACGTAGCGGGTGCTGGCGGGGGACATCGACAGCTCCCGCCACACCTCCTTGGCGGTCACCGTCGCCGGCCCGCCGCCGACGCCCGGCATCCACTCGGTGAGCTCCAGGTTGAACCGGTCGGACGGGAAGTCGTCGGCCGCCTTCACCTCGGCGAAGAGGCCGGTCTGGGCCGTCGTGCCGGCGCCGCTGCCGTTGGCGTACGCGCCGCGCGAGCGGGCCCGGAGGGTCACCGTCAACCCGTTCGCGGCGGGCAGCGCGAGGAAGCCGGCGGCCGCGCCGGCGCCGAGTGCCCGGACCACGACGGCCTGGGCACCGCCGTTGACGAAGAACTGCCCGACCGCGTGTCCCATCGGGTGCCCGGTGTCCATCACGTCGCCGAACTGGCGCAGATAGTCGGCGAAGCTGGACACCGCCACGGGGCTGTCCCCGGGGCCCTTGCGGGCGGCGCCGACGAACGCGGTCAACGAGGTCGACACACCGGTGATCGCGTGGCTGCCCGACGGGCGTTCGAGCACGTACACGCCGGGGTATGTGGTCTGCACGCTCATGTGCGGATTCTCGCCAGCGCTCGTTGCCGACCCGTCTCCCGCGTGTGGCCGGGCCGTCGCGGACGCGTTGTCCGCGCGTCTCCGCGGCGTCACCGCCGCGCCCGGCCGCAGCGCGGCGCCGCCGACGCGGGGAGCCGCCGATGACCGAACAGGTACCCAGGATCGCCCGCCCGGCGGAACGCCGGGTCGGCCCGCAGGGCCGTGGGGTGCCCGGGTCCGGGCGGCGGATGGCGCGGGCGGCGGGGCGCGGTCAGCCGACCGGCACGGGCAGCATCTCCTGGAGCTGCCGGCTGGGCGGCAGCCGCAGCTCGTCCCAGAGCAGGTCGCGGAACCGGCCGTACTGCCGGACCGCCTCCGACGTGTTGCCCTCGACCAGGTGGGCCGCGATCACGATCCGCTGGGCGCTCTCCCGCAACGGGTCGAGCCCGACCGCGGCGAGCGCGGCGACCAAGGCCGTGGCGGTACGGCCGGCCTTCAGGTCGTTGCGGGCGAGCGCCTCCAGGGTGTGCAGGCGCACCTGGCGCAGCGACTCGCGCCGCCCGTCCAGCCAGTCGTAGGACCACTCCGGCAGCAGGTCGCCCTCCAGGAGGCGCACGGCCCGCCGGTCCACCGCCGGCTCGCTGTCGGTGACCGCCTCCGAGAGCCGGTAGATCTCGTGCAGGTCGACCTCGGTGTCCCGGGCCAGTCCGAGGTGCTGGTTCTCCTGCTCCAGCAGCCCGGACACATGCCGGTTGAGCCGCCAGAGCGCCTGCCGCAGCGAGGCATTGGCGTCGCGCTCGCTGCGCTCCGGCCACAGCGTCCCGGCCAGGGTGGCCCGGGTCCGGGGGTGCTCGGTGACGGCGAGGCAGCCGATCAACCGCTGGCTGCCCTCGGGTAGCGCGACATACCGCCCGTTGACCAGCACGCGGAAGCGGTGCAGCACCTCGACGCGCACGTGTCGGACCTGAGTCTTCGCCGTACCCTCCACCGGCCCTCCCGCGAGTGTCGCCGCCGCTCGCCCCGCAGCCGGACACGGGTCACGTGCCAGCGTGACCAGCGGACGTGTTCCGGGCTCTCACCCGGTCTCCGTGACCGCTTCGCGATCATCCTCAGGCATCTTCGCAGTCCCGACCCGAGCCGGGCGACGGTGTGTAAGAAAGCCGATGCAAGCCGCCGACGGGCCGGCCGGAGCCGGGCGGGGATCGGGCGGAGCCCGATCACCCCGCCCGATCCGTGGCGCCGGTCGCGTCAGGCGGGCACGACGTCGAGCCGGGGCCCGGCCGGCTTCGGCGTGCCGGCCAGGGACAGCAGCGTCTGCCCGGTGCTGTCATCGACCACGGCGACCCGCACGGTGTCCGGATCCTGGTCGGCCAGGGGCGCGGCGAACACCGCGGTCACCGGGCGACCCCGGAACAGCGCGGCGTGCCCGACGAAGCGCCAGTCGCCGTCGTCCCAGTGGTCGCGCACGTCCGAGCGGAGCAGCGGTGCGACCCGCCGGTAGGCGTCGCTGAGCTGGACCTGCTGGAGGGTGGCCAGCAGCGGGAGGCCGGAGCCGCCACGCAGCGGGTGGGTCAATCGGGCCCGCAGCCGACGCAGCGGCAGCAGCCAGATGCGGTCCAGTTCGGGGGAGAGCGCCACGACCAGCACCGACTCGGCGAGCAACAGGGCGGCACCGGCCAGCGGCCGTGCGCCCAGGGCCGCCGGCCAGCCACCGGGGGCCAGTGCCGCCAGCCCAGCCGCCACCACCAGCAGTGCGGCCCGCGCCAGGCTGCGGTGGGAGACCGGGGTTGCCCGGGCGCTCAGGCAGCCGCACGAGGAACTGGGTGCGGCGCGGCGGGCGTAGGTCAGGTAGCCGAGGAAGCCGACCGCCAGCACGGCCGCCGCGGCCGCCGCCGGCAGTCGGGCGGGCGGCAGGAGGAGCAGCGCCCCCACGGTCAGCTCCACCCCGCCGAGCAGGCGGTA
>NZ_JBSGJR010000570.1:0-4445 GCF_053605645.1 Micromonospora sp. NPDC003776 | reverse complement strand
GGCGGCGGCCTCGGCCTCGGCCGGGTCGGTCACCGTGACCAGCACCCGGCTACCGGCGCGGCGCAGGTCGCGTACCAGGGCCGCGGGCGGGAGGCCGAAGGTGAAGCTGACCACCGGCACCGGGTCGCGCACCAGCAGGTCGAGCTTCGCCGCCCAGCGGTCGTCGTCCTCGACCCGGTCGGCCGCCGCCAGGTCCAGCCCGTACGGGGCGCCCTCGGCGGCGATCCGGTCCGCGTACCGGCGGAAGTCGGTCTCCCCGATCGGCACGGGGGTGGGCGCGAAGACGTTCACGCCGAACGGCCGGCCGCCCGGCCGCGCCGCGGCGATCTCCGTCGCCATCGCGTCCGGGGTCTTGTAGCCGGCGGCCAGGAAACCGAAGGCGCCGGCCGCGCCGACCGCCGTCACCAGCGCCGCGGTGGTCGGTCCGCCGCCGAGCGGCGCCGCCACGACCGGGGCGTCCACCCCGAGCAGTTCCCGTCGCGTGTCCATGCCGCCAGTCTGCCGTGCGAAGGGCGGTTCGGCGGCGCCCTGGTGCGGGGAACTCCGGCGGTGACGTGCCGACCGGTCTACGGTGCCAGGAGGGGCGGGCCCAGGCGGGGTCGTCCCACCCAGCCTCTCCGAGAACCACGTGGGAGTGGTGACCGTGCAGCATCCGACCGCGTGGAGGTGGCAGTGCGAGAGTCGGCAGCTGAGCCGTCAGGGCGTCCGCTGGCCGGGCGGGTCGCCGTGATCACCGGGGCCGCGCGGGGCATCGGCCGGGCCGCCGCCGTGGCCCTCGCGGAGGCCGGCGCGCAGGTCGCCGGGGTCGATGTCGCCGGCCCGGTCAGCCCGATCCTGGACTTCCCGCCCGCCACGGCGGAGGACCTCGCCGAGACCGGCCGGCTGGTGGCCGCAGCCGGCGCCCGGTGGTCCGGTCACGTGGCCGACCAGCGGGACCTGGCCGCCGTGCGGGGCGTGGCCGAGGCGGTGGAACGCGACCACGGTGGCGTCGACGTGGTGTTCGCCAACGCCGGCATCCAGGCGTTCAAGCCGCTGCTGGAGATGACCGACCCCGACTGGCACGACCAGATCGACGTGAACCTGACCGGTACGGCGAACGTGCTGCGCGTGTTCGCCCCGCTGCTGGTCCGCCGCGGCGGCGGCCGGCTCATCGTCACCTCGTCCACCCAGGGACAGCACGGGACGAAGAACGGGTCGGCGTACTCGGCGTCGAAGTGGGGGCTGATCGGGCTGGTGAAGTCCGCCGCGCTGGAGTTGGGGGCGCACGGGATCACCGTGAACGCGGTCATCCCCGGGCTGGTGGACACGACCCTGACCCGGCACGCGGACCGGTACGCGCAGGCCATCGCCGAGGGCGGGCGGACGCCGTCCGGGGACGCCGCGACCGACGAGCGGACCGCGGTCGAGGTGCTCCGCGCGAAGACGCCGCTGGGGGTGCCCTGGGTCCAGCCGGAGGACGTCGCGCCGCTGGTGGTCTTCCTCGCCTCCGACGCGGCCCGGATGGTCAGCGGCACCGCGTTCGCCGCGACGGCGGGCGACAGCGCCCACCTCACCGCCTGAGCGCCTCACAGCAGGGGTTGCATGCCGCCCCAGCCCGTACCGACGCGGATCCGGGCCGGGAAGGTGGCGCCCCGGCCCCGGTAGAGGTAGAGGTAGCCGGTCGCCTTGTCGACGGCGACGAGATCCTCGCTGCCGTCCCGGTTGAAGTCGCCGATGCCGACCAGGTCGCGCATGCCGTTCCAGCCCGCGCCGACCTGGACCCGGGCGCCGAACCCGCCGGAGCGTCCGGGATAGCGGAACAGGTAGCCGGTGGACTTCTGCCGGGCGAGGAGGTCCTGGTAGCCGTCGCCGTCGATGTCGCCGATGCCGACGAGTTCGTCCATGCTGTTCCAGCCGCTGCCGATCGCCTTCCGCAGGGCGAACGAGGTGCCGCGACCCGGGTAGAGGTAGAGGTTGCCGCTGGAGGTCTGGACGGCGAGCACGTCCTGGCGGCCGTCCCCGTCCAGGTCGCCGATCGGGGTGATCTCGCGCATGGTGTTCCAGGCGGTGCCGATCCGGATCCGGGTGGCCCAGCCGGTCGGGCTGTGCGGGTACAACCACAGGTCGCCGGTGGTCTTGTTGCGGGCGATGACGTCCTCGTACCCGTCGCCGGTGAGGTCGGTGCGGACGATGGCGTCCATGCCGTTCCAGCCGGTGCCGATGGTGGCGCGGCCACCGAAGGACGTGCCGTTGCCGGGGTAGAGGTACAGGTTGCCGGTGGACGGTTGGCGGCTGAGCAGATCCGACCAGCCGTTGCCGCTGAAGTCCCCGAAGGGGGTGCGCGGCAGGGGAGCGACGTCCAGGTAGTCGTTGTCGATGTTGATCGTCACGCCGCCCCAGGTCTCGTCGTGTCCACCCTGGTACTGCTTCATCCGGCGCTGCGGCGACCAGTAGGTGCCGGGGATGGCCGGATCGGAGACCGTGGCGACGCCGTCCCAGCGGGCGAAGTCCAGGTAGTCGGGCGGGACGTTGCCCGGGGTGCCGTAGGCGGCGACCTGGTCGGCGACGCCGGAGGCCAGGCTGCTGTAGAAGCCGGACAGGTAGCCGAGGTCGTGCAGCCGGGCGGTCCACGCGCTCAGGAACGCGAGCACCGCCGTCCGGCAGCCCGCGTCGTCGGTGCGGTACGCCTCCATGTCGAAGATGAGGACGCTCTCCGGCGCCAGACCGAGGGTCGTCGCCTGGGCGACGGCGTCCTCCGCCTGGGCGCGGCCCTGCGCCGCGGCGCTGGCCGGGTCGATGAGGTAGCGCTTGTTGGACGTGGTGCAGGGCGCCTGGAGTCCGAGGTAGATCGGCATGAGGTGCCAGCCCGCGGCCTGCTGTGCGGCGACCCAGGTGGGGGTCAGGTTGGGTTGGGTGCAGGCCCGGTTGATCCCGCCGAAGTAGATGCCGATCGCCCGGTACGGCGAGTTCGCCAGCCATGTCTGCATGGTGGCGGCCGGCGGGGCGGTGCAGGCGTCGAAGCCCAGCCCGGTGAAGCTGCCGGGCGACGGGCCGGCGGCGGCGACGGGCGCGTCCACCGGGGTGGCGTGGGCCGGGGCGGGTGCCGCCGCGGCGAGCGTCAGCACGGTGAGGGCGGCGGTCAGGAGGGCGCGGATCAGGTGGCGCCCGGGGTGTGGGACAACGCTGCTGTCCATGCCGGTCTCGATTCTGGCCATGGTGACCAACCGACTGGTCCTGCCCTCCAGTGCAGCAGGTCGGGCCTCGTCCCACCATGGCCGAATGGACCGTTCATGCTGCTCAACGGGGCTGTCGGCTTCCGGAATCGGCTGTGCCGGGCGCCGGGCGAGCTCCTGCCGAGGATCGCCTGGACAGCGAGCCGTGGCGGCTTCTGGCAGCATCGCTCCGATCAGGGCCGGCACGAACCGGACCGTGAGGAGGCCTGATGGTGCTGGTGGTGCGGGAGGCGACTCTGGCGGATGTCGACCCTGTCATCGACGTACACACGCGGGCGCGTGTCGCCTACTACCGAGCGGGTGGCGCCGGGATCGAGGACGTGACGGGTCGGGCCGTGGTGCAGGAACAGCGGGCCGGTTGGACCCGGGCGCTGCAGGCGCCCGAGAAGCTGGTGCTCTGCGCGGTCGCCGACGCCGAGCTGGTCGGCATCGCCGCGATGGGTCCCCCGCTCCCGGCCGACGTGGACGCCCGTACGGCGGGTCAGCTCTACCAGATCCACGTGCTGCCCGGGCGGTGGCGCTGCGGCATCGGGACGCGCCTGCACGCGGCCTTCCTGGACTATCTGGCGCGGTCGGGCCGGCGGACCGGGCTGCTTGAGGTGTGGGAACGCAACTCGCCGGCGCAAACGTTCTACGCCCGGCACGGCTGGCGGCCGGACGGGCGGCGCCGCCCGGGCGGACCGGACGGCTCCGACTACGTCTACCTTCGGCTGAACCTGCCGGAACAGGAGCGGCCGGACCGGGTCAGCCAGCGGCGGTGAGCTGGGCGGATACGCCGGCGCGGTCGATCTGGATCCAGTAGTCGGTGATCAGGCCGTCGGCGACGTGGTAGACGACCGAGTTGATCTGCCGGACCTCCCGGCCGGTCGGCGCGATCCTGTCGACCGCCCCCAGGTGGCGTCCGGTCTGCGTCAGCCGAAGGTACGCGCGTGCACCGTCGACGAGGAACTCGTCGATGACGATGGTGAAATCGCCCCAGGCGGCGATCATCTCCCGGAAGTGCTCGGCGTAGTCCTCAGGGGTCCGCTCGATGGTGACGGGGCGCTCGGACTGCACCTGATGGGCCCGGACCAGCGGGGCCAGGAACTCGGCGGCCCGCTCCGGCTGGAGCCCGGAGCGCACGTACCTGACGAAGTCGGCGACGACCCGGCGGGTGACCTCAGCGTCGATCATGGCCCCAGCCTGCCATTCCGGGTGGCCCCGATTCGTTGGGACCGGGCGGGGGGCGGCCGG
>NZ_JBSGJR010000569.1:0-4483 GCF_053605645.1 Micromonospora sp. NPDC003776 | reverse complement strand
GTGACATCGACTACGGATACGTACCGGCGGCCAACCTCTCCCAGAAGGACTACCTCACGTCCAAGGGGTTCACGGTCTCGCCCTGGTACGGCTGGCCGAACAGCGGGGGGAGGGGTCGTGCTGATCGCGGTGATCCTCGCCCTGGCCGTCGGCACGTACGCCTTCCGGGCCGCCGGCGTGCTGCTGCGCGACCGGCTGGAACTGCCCGAGTGGTCCCGGCGGCTGCTGCCGGTCGGCGCGGCCGCGTTGCTGGCCGCCCTGGTGGCGACGGCCGCGTTGACCGAGGCGGGCGGCTTCGCCGGCTACGCCCGGCCCGCCGGAGTGCTGGTCGGGGTGGCCCTCGCCTGGCGGCGGGCGCCGTTCCTCCTGGTCGTGGTCGGCGCCGCCGGCACGACCGCACTGCTGCGGCTGCTCGGCGTGGCCTGAACGCGATCCGGCCCCTCCCCGCACGGCGGGAAGGGGCCGGGGCAGCCTGGATCAGATCGGGTCGCCGATGTTCACCCGGGGCTGCGGGGCGCGCATCCGGCGGAACGTGATCGAGCGCATGATCGCGTAGAAGTAGAGCGAGCCGAGCCGCTCGGTGCTCTTCGGGTACCGCTCCCGCACCAGCTTCTTGATCTTGCGGGAGATCAGCACCGAGTCGATCACCACACCGAGCGCCAGCAGGCCCCACAGCACGTTGGAGAGCAGCCGGACGATCGGCGGCATGGCCTGGTTGGAGCCGATCAGCACGATCAGCGCGCCGCCGAAGAACCAGGTGCCGACGGTACGGCGCGAGTCGACCACGTTGCGGGCCAGCAGCCGCTCCGGACCCCGGTCGCGGGCTCCGCCCTCGCGGCGGAACTCCGACGCCGCCTCGGCGCGGGCCGCCCGGCGCTGCTCCCGGGCCTCCTCCTTGGTCAGCGGCTTGCTCGGCGCGCCGCCCGGGCGGCGGCCGGCGGTCGGCCGCTTCGGGGTGACCCGCCCCAACTCCTTTTTGCTCGGGGTGTAACCCCGGGAGCGGGCGGCGGTGGACTCCTCGTCGGGGGTCACCGTGGTGACGGACTCCTCGACGAGGTCGGCGGGCTTACGGCGAAACAGCGACGGCACGCGGCAAGGGTAGCCAACCGGCCGCGCCCGGTGCACATCGCGGGTGCACCGGGCCGACGGCAAGGCGGTGTGATGTTACGGACGCTCCACGTGCGCGCCCAGATCGGCCAGCTTGGCCTCGAAGTCCTCGTAGCCGCGGTTGATCAGGTCGACGCCGTACACCCGGGAGGTGCCCTCGGCGGCGAGCGCCGCGATCAGGTGGCTGAACCCGGCCCGCAGGTCCGGGATGACCAGGTCGGCCGCGTGCAGCTTGCTCGGGCCGGCGATCACCGCGGAGTGCTTGAAGTTGCGCCGGCCGAAGCGGCACGGGGTGCCGCCCAGGCAGTCCCGGTAGACCTGGATGTTGGCGCCCATCGAGTTCAGCGCCTCGGTGTAGCCCAGCCGCTGCTCGTAGACCGTCTCGTGGACGATCGACAGGCCCCGGGCCTGGGTCAGCGCCACCACCAGGGGCTGCTGCCAGTCGGTCATGAAGCCGGGGTGGACGTCGGTCTCCAGCGCCACGGCGTTCAGCTCGCCGCCCGGGTGCCAGAACCGGATGCCGCCCTCCTGGCCGGGCTTGCCGCCCCGCGGCGGGCGCAGGTCGGTCACCTCGTACTCGCCGCCCACCGAGCGGAAGATGTTGAGGAAGGTCATCATGTCGGCCTGCTGGGCGCCGAGCACCTCGACGTGGCCGCGGGTGGCCAGCGCCGCCGCCGCCCAGCTCGCGGCCTCGATCCGGTCCGGGATCGGCCGGTGGGTGTAGCCGCTGAGCCGCTTCACACCCTGGATCTCGATCACCCGGTCGGTGTGCACCTTGATGATCGCGCCCATCTTCTGCAGCACGCAGATCAGGTCGACGATCTCGGGCTCGACCGCCGCGTTGCGCAGCTCGGTCACGCCCTCGGCCATGACCGCGGTGAGCAGCACCTGCTCGGTGGCGCCCACGCTCGGGTACGGCAGGGCGAACTTGGTGCCGTGCAGGCCGTTCGGCGCCGACAGGTGCAGCCCTTCCGGGGTCTTGTCGACGGTCGCGCCGAACTCCCGCAGCGCCTGGAGGTGGAAGTCGATCGGGCGCGGACCGATGTGGCAGCCGCCCAGGTCGGGGATGAAGGCGTGGCCGAGCCGGTGCAGCAGCGGACCGCAGAACAGGATCGGGATCCGGCTGGAGCCGGCGTGCACGTTGATCTGGTCGGTGCTGGCGCTCTCGACGTTGGACGGGTCGAAGACGAGCTCGCCGTCCTCCTCGCCGTCGGTCACCTTCACCCCGTGCAGGCCGAGCAGCCCGCGGACCACCTCGACGTCCCGGATCCGCGGCACGTCGAACAGCCGGCTGGGAGTGTCGCCCAGCAGGGCGGCGACCATCGCCTTGGACACGAGGTTCTTCGCGCCGCGCACGCGGATCCGCCCTTGAAGCGGAGTGCCTCCGTGTACGACCAGGACGTCGTCGGTCAACGCAACCTCCAGCGCGCTTCTGCTGCCGTTAGATGGGTGGGGTCCACGATGCGCATCGCTACCCGGAATGCGGCCATGTGTAAACGGCCCGCGTGTGTCGTCGCCCCGGCAGCATAGCCCTCCGTGACGAAAATGGAATCGGTCACATCACCAGCGCGGGTATGAACCGGGGATTCCGGTGCTTTTCCGTACCAGTGGCATGACCGAGCGTGATCACGCGCCCGGCAGGGCCAGCATCTGGTCCAGCGCCGCCCGGGCGTGGCGGGCCGTGTCCGGGTCGACCGTGATCTGGTTGACCACCCGGCCGGCGACCAATTCCTCGAGCGCCCACACCAGGTGCGGCAGGTCGATCCGGTTCATCGTCGAGCAGTAGCAGACCGCCCGGTCGAGGAACATGATCTGCTTGTCCGGGTGGGCCAGCGCCAGCCGGCGGACCAGGTTCAGCTCGGTCCCGACCGCCCACGCCGAGCCGGCCGGGGCCGCCTCGATGGTGCGGATGATGTACTCCGTCGAGCCGACGAAGTCGGCCGCGGTGACCACCTCGTGCCGGCACTCCGGGTGGACCAGCACGTTGACCCCCGGCACCCGCTCCCGGACGTCGTTGACGCTGTCGAGGGTGAAGCGGCCGTGCACCGAGCAGTGCCCGCGCCAGAGGATCATCTTCGCGTCGCGCAGCTGCTCCGGGGTGAGCCCGCCGCCCGGCTTGTGCGGGTCGTAGAGGACGCAGTCGTCCAGGGAGAAGCCCATCTCCAGCACCGCCGTGTTGCGGCCCAGGTGCTGGTCGGGGAGGAAGAGCACCTTCCGCCCCTGCTCGAACGCCCAGTCCAGGGCGCGCTTCGCGTTCGACGAGGTGCACACCACGCCGCCGTGCCGGCCGACGAAGCCCTTGATGTCCGCCGACGAGTTCATGTAGGTCACCGGGACGGTGTCCGCCGCGATGCCCAGCTCGGTCAGCACGTCCCAGGCGGTCTCGACCTGCGACAGCACCGCCATGTCCGCCATCGAGCAGCCGGCCGCCAGGTCGGGCAGGATCACCTTCTGCCGGTCCGAGGTGAGGATGTCCGCGCTCTCGGCCATGAAGTGCACGCCGCAGAAGACGATGTACTCCGCGTCGGGCCGGGCGGCCGCCTCGCGGGCCAGCTTGAACGAGTCGCCGGTCACGTCGGCGAACTGGATCACCTCGTCGCGCTGGTAGTGGTGGCCGAGCACGAAGACCTTCGTGCCGAGCGCGGCCTTGGCCGCCACCGCCCGGGCCACCAGGTCCGGGTCGCTCGGCGCGGGCAGGTCACCCGGACACTCCACGCCACGCTCGGTGGCGGGGTCGCTGCCGCGGCCGAGGAGCAGCAGCGCAGTGGCGGTGTTGGAGGGCTCAACCCAGGTCGAAGTCACGCCCTCCATGGTCCCACAGCCCGGCCGCCCCGCAGCCGTCCGCGGTGTGGCCTGCCACACTGCTCGGCATGCGCGTGCTGCTCTGCCCGGACAAGTTCGCCGGCACGCTGCCGGCCCAGCAGGTGGCCGCCGCCGTGGCCGAGGGCTGGCGGAGCGTCGCCCCCGGCGACGACCTGCTGATCCGGCCCCTCGCCGACGGCGGCCCGGGGTTCGTCGCGGTCCTCGCCGAGGCGCTCGGCGGGCGGCGGCTGCCGGTGCCCACCGTCGACCCGCTCGGCCGGCCCGCCGCCGGTGAGATCCTGCTCACCGACGACGGCACGGCGTACCTGGAGAGCGCCCAGGCCTGCGGGCTGCACCTGCTGTCGGCCGCCGAGCGCGACCCGAAGACCACCACCTCGTACGGGCTGGGGCTGCTGGTGGCCGCCGCGGTCGAGGCGGGCGCGCGGACCGTGGTGATCGGGCTGGGCGGCTCGGCCACCAACGACGGCGGCGCCGGCATGCTCACCCCGCTGGGCGTCACCCCGCTGGACGAGGCCGGCCGGGCCCTGCCGTACGGCGGGGCGGCCCTCGCGGC
>NZ_JBSGJR010000568.1:0-4505 GCF_053605645.1 Micromonospora sp. NPDC003776 | reverse complement strand
AACGCCTTGCCCTTCCGGTCGGCCGTGGCGTCGACCTTGCCGACCAGCCGGTCGTGGTGCAGCACCGGCAGGGCGAAGTAGCCCCAGCGGCGCTGTCGCAGGCTGGCCAGCCAGCCCGGCTCGTCGTCCCCGTCGGCCGGCGCGGACGGTTCAGCGGCCGCCGGGTGCTCCGGGAACCGGGTCGCGACGGCGGCGGCGAGCAGACACGCCCCGATGCTGGCCACACCGACCGCCGGGTAGCCGCCGAGGGCGAAGACCGGGCCCGCCACCGCCCCGGCGGCCGCCGCGGCCGCCACGTCCGCCGTTCTGGCCCGACCCATCAGGCGGGCGTACCGACCGGCAGCGCCCAACCGGTCGAGTTCGGTGAAGACCAGCGCCTCCAGGGCGCCGGAGCGAAGCGTCCCGCCCGCACCCCAGAGCACGAAGCCGACGGCGAACGCCGGGTACGACGGGACGAGCACCCAGAGCGCGAACGCGACGGCCGGCAGCAGCGGGGCCAGTACGAGCAGCAGCCGCCGGGAGACGGCGTCGGCCCACGCGCCGGAGGGCACCTCCAGCACGATGCCGGTGGCCGACCAGATGACGAAGAGCGAGGAGATCTGCCCGACCGACAGCCCGGTGTCGGCGAACAGCAGCACGTACAGCGGGTAGAGCAGGACGAAGTCAGTGAGGAACGCGTAGCCGTAGAGCGCGGCCGCCAGCCGGCGGGCCGCGGGTACGCGCGCAGGAGTGACGATCATGAGGCCTTCCCACGGGGACGAGACGGACACCGGACGTACGGCGTCCGCGGCGGCCCGCGGGCATGATCGCTAGGGCAGGATCAACATCGCCAGGTCATGCGCCGATGGTATCCGGCATCGACGGCGGGTGGTGCCCCCGCGACAGGTGGGTGCAGTGGGCGACCGTGGCGTCGTCCGGGGCCCGGATGTCGGGGCCCGCGGCGGCGTGCGCCTCGGCCTGCCGGACGCGGCGGATGACCTCGGCCGGCCCGCCGGCGCGCAGCAGCCCCAGCACGCCCGGCCAGTCGGTCAGGCCGTACGGGCTGACGATGCGGCTGGCGCCGTTGCTGAGCAGCGCGACGCCGTCCAGTTCGGAGAGCGGGTGGCTGCCGGTGACGGCTTCCCGCGCCGCACGCGGATCGTCCTTGGCGAGCCAGTAGCCGCCCGGTCGGTTCCGCCGGGCGCGCAGCGCGTCGACACAGGAGTCGCGGATGCGGTCGTACGCCAGGGTGTCGGGCGCGACGCCGGCCAACGGGGCGGCGCAGGCCCGCCGGGCGGTGACCTCCCGCTCGTCCGTGCGGACCTGAGGGCCACCGTCGGCCCGGTCGAGGACCAGGAAGGAGTCCGCGAGCAGGAGATGGTCCAGCCGGCCCCGGTGGCTGCGGACCATCACCACGGTCGCCTGCGGGCTGCTCGGGTCGGTGATGTCGCAGGTGCCACGGTGCTCGGCGGCGATCTCGTCGATCGCGGCGGCCAGGATCGCCGCGAGGTCCCGCCCGTCGTCGCGGGACAGCCGGCCGAGCAGCGCGCCACCGAGGCGGTGCGTGTACCAGGCGACCCCGTGGACGCAGATCGACTCGGTGCCCGGGATGCCCGCGCCGTCCAGCAGCACGGCGGCGCCGGGAACGGCACCGACGAAATCCTCGTTGGGCCGGCCGGTCGCACCGGCGCTGGTCGCCATGCTGACGCGCACTCACGGGCTCCTCACCTCGGGGGTGCCGCCGGACCCCCCTCGTGTCGTGACGATCTGACGGTGGCACACACGACCGGGGCGGGCCCGTCGGGCCCGCCCCGGTTGTCCGTGCAGCTGGTCAGCGGCGGAACTTCTCCGCGTCCACCGGCGGCAGCACCATCGTGGCCTCGCTGTCCGCCGCCTGCTCGGCGGTGGGCTGGCGCGGCGTCGTCGGCTGGGTGCGCTCCGCCTCGGCGTACGGCGAGGCGGCCGACGCCGTCGGCCCGTGCGGGGCGACCGGCTGGGTGCGGTCGGCCTCGGTGTCCCGGGCCACCGGCTGGGTCAGCTCGGCCTCGGCGTACGGGTTGCCGTCGCTCAGCCGGGCCTCGACGTCCCGCCGGCCGGCCTGGTAGGCGCGGGCGTGGGTGGCGATGGTCCGCGACTCCTCCTCGGCCCGGGCCAGCCAGTTCTCCCACCGGCTCTGCATCGGGCGGACCAGGCCGCCGCCGACGCCGACGACCAGGATGCCGCCGACGGTGGCCAGCACCGCGATCAGCACCGGGGTGGTCACCGCGGTGGCCACACCGATCTGGTTGAGCGCGGCGATGACGCCCAGGCCCAGGATGAACACAGAGGCGATGTTGGCGAGGATCCGGCCGTAGGACAGGCCGCCCAGGGCGCTGGAGATGATGTCCTTGACCGCCTTGGCGATCGCCGCGGCGACCACCACGATCACGATGGCGACGAACGCCCGGGGCAGCCAGGCGATCACTCCGGCGATCAGGTCCGAGATCGGGTTCGGGCCCCAGATGCCGAAGGCGAGCTGCAGGGTGACCAGCAGCACCGCGTAGTAGGCGAGCTTGGCGACGATGTCGCTGGCGTCGTAGCGGGACCGGGCCAGGGCGGTCTTGATGCCGCCCCGCTCGACGGCCTTGTCGAAGTGCACCCGCTCGAGGACCTTGTCCACGATCTTCAGCACGGCCTTGGCGATCAGCCAGCCGACCACCAGGATGGCGATGAACGCTACCGCCTTGGGCAGGAACAGCATCACCGAGCGGAACGCGTCGCCCACCGCGTTCCCGAAGTTGTCTCTCATCGAAGGGCCTCCACGGACGGATTCAGGTCGGTCCGTGCAGGACCTACCCTCGGCGTCGCCTCGGAAAACCCGATCAGCCGCGCCGGCAGCGGTAGGTGACCTGCGTGCCGGCCTGGACCGGCGACGGCTCGATGATGTTGACGGTGGCCGTCTCGGTGGTAGCGCCGACGCCGCTGAACGTCCACTTGAGGGTCAGGGTCGCGGTCCGTTGCCCGCGGCCGACCCGCTCGGTGAGCAGCGCGCCGGGCGGTGCGTCGGAGCGGAACCACTGGTAGCGGATGATCCCGCCCCGGCCGTTCGTCCGCACGGTGGCCACCACGTCGACGGTGACGTCGCAGCGGTCGCCGGCCGGCCGGGGCACGGCCACGGTGACGCCCTCCACCTCGACCGGGCTGAGCCGTTCCCACAGGTAGAGCCCGACCACCGCGACCAGCGCCAGGGTCAGCAGGGTGGAGAGCACGGAGACCGCTCGGCGCCACACCGGACGGCGGGGGCGCGCCGGGGCCGGAGCCGGCCACGCGGGGGCGCCGGGCGGGGTCGCCGGCACGCCGGGCCCGAAGCGGACCTCCCCGGCGGGGGCCGACTGTTCAGGGTACGCGCCGGTGGTCGCGCCGTAGCCGGAGGTGATCGGCCCGGTCACGGCGGGGATGCGCCCGGCCGGGACGCCGAACGGGGTGGTGGGGGGTCCGGTCGGCGCGCCGAAGTGGGTGGTGGCGGCGTCCGCCGAACCGAAACTGACGGTCCGGTCGGTGGCGCCGGGATTCGCCCTGGGCACCGTCGGCCCGGAGGTCGGCGTCCGGTCGGTCGCACCGAGGTGCACGGTCTGGTGCGGCACGGCGAGGGGGACGGTTCGGTCATGACCGCCGAGGTGGACGGTCTGGTCGGGCGCGCCGAGGTGGACCGTGGCGTCCGACGAGCCGAGGTGCGCGGCCTGGTCCGGGGCGGTCAGGTGCACGGTGGCGTCGGCGGCGGCGAGGTGGACGGTCGGTTCGCTGCCGCCGACCGCCATGGTGCTGTCGAGGTCGACGGTGGTCCCCGGCTCGGTGACCGGTGGCATCGCCCGGGTGGGCAGCGCCTCGGTGGGCTCCTCCGGCCGGGTCACGCGAGCCGTTCCCGGGTCGCGGCGGCGGTGTGGGCAGCGGGCACGGTCTACTCCTCAGCCGGGGGTGCAGTAGTTGTAGAGGGTCACGTACACCGTCGAGGAGGTGACCGTGTTGCCGGCGGCGTCCGCGGCGGTGACCTGGACGGGCATGCGGGTACTCAGCTTCGGCATCGGCAGCGGGCCGAGGGTGCCCTGGAAGCCGCCCTGCCCGATCGAGCTCATCGGCACGGTCGAGGTGACGTTCTCCAGGGTGTAGCGGACGTTGACGGTCAGCGCGGCCGGGCCGCTGCGGTCGTCGGTGACGGTGGCGGTGACGGTGCTGGTTCGGTAGCCGTACGGGCAGCCCTTCGGCTCCAGCTGGTTGGGGTCGGCGCTGACGCCGTTCACGGCGGGGGCGGTGACGTCCGGCGGGGGCGGCGGGGCGGTGCTGGTCGGCGGTGGTGGCGGCGCGCTGGTGCGTGCCGGGGATCGGGTCGGCGCGGCCGATCGGGACCGGCTCGGCGTGGTGGTCGGGGCGGCGGACGGCGTGGGTGTGGCCGAGCCGCTCGGGGTGGGGTCCGGGGTCGCCGTGGCCGCCTCGGTCGGGGTGGGGGCGCCGGTCGGGTCGACCGAGGCCGGGCCGGCCGGCGCGGCGGC
>NZ_JBSGJR010000567.1:0-4513 GCF_053605645.1 Micromonospora sp. NPDC003776 | reverse complement strand
CGCGGCCCGTCGCCCCGGCGCACCCGGGCCGCGGGTGGACGGTCCGGGTCCTCCCGCGGCCCGCGCGGTCAGTGCAGGGTGAAGTTGCCGCTGGTCAGCTTCACCTCGGCGGTGCCCGCCCCGGTCCAGTCGGACGAGAAGAGCAGCGCGCCGCCCTGCCACAGGGCGATCCCGACGCTGTCGCTCCGGCCGGGAACGCCCTGGTCGGTGACGGTCACCGCCAGGGTCAGGCCGGTGGCCACGACCCGGCCGCCACCGTCGACCAGGGTGGCCTGGTAGCGGGCCTGCGCCGCGCCGCCGCTGCGGCTCAGCCCGAGGCTCTCGACCGCGGCGCCCCGGATCTCGTAGGCCCGGCCGCCGGAGCGGAACCCGACGGTCGCCGAGCCGCTGGGGCTCCTGCCCGCCGCTCCCGGCCTGGCGACCAGGTCGGCGGTCACCGGCGACCCGACGCTGGCCGGGTACCGGCCGGCGGACCGGCCCGCGGGCAGCACGCCGTCACCGGTGAGGAACGCCCCGTCCGTGGCCGCGACCGTCACCTCCGTGCTGGTGGCGCCGGTGTAGTGGCCGCCGACGGTCGCGGTGACGGTGTGGCTGCCCGCCGAAAGCGGCGCCGTGCAGGCCGCGGACGCGCTGGTGGTGGCCGTTCCGAGCGGTTCCAGCACGCCGGTGCAGAGGGTCGCCCCGCCCTCGGTGAAGGTCACCGTGGCGGTCCGGATGTCACCCGCCGTGGTGTCCGTCGCCGCGGGCAGCACCGAGCTGTCCCGGATCACGGCCCGCAGCAGGGCGGTGCCGGGCGCGCCGGCGGTCGCGGTGGTCACCAGCGTGTCGCCGGCCCAGGTGGCCGCCGCGTCCTCGGCGGTGACCGTGACGGTGAACGAGGTGTCGGCGGCCAGGCCGGTGCCGTCGGACACCGTCACGGTGACCGGGTAGTCGCCTGGGGCGGCCGTGGTGGTGCCGGTGACCGTCCAGCTGCGGGTACCGGGCACGGTGCCCGTCCCGGAGGTGCCGGACACGGCCAGGGAGAGCCCGGCGGGCAGGCCCACTGCGGCCGCGGTCAGCGCGGCGCCTGCGGTGTCGCCGTCGGTGGCCGTGACGGTGACCGTCGGCGAGAGCGCGTCACTGTACTGGACGCGCGCCCCGCCGGCCGGGGCGTCGTTGCCGACCACCGGGACGGCGCGGATGGTGATGTCGGCGTCGTTCAGGTCGAAGAAGACGTTGCCGACTGCCTCGATCCGGATCCGCGCCTGCGTCGTCGCCACGTTCGGCAGGGTGACCGTCGCGCTGCCGGTGTTCGGCACGCTCTCGGCCAGCACGTACGGGAAGGACTTCCCGCCGTCGGCGGAGAGCGTGATGCGCACCCGGGTGGCGTTCACCGGCGCCACGTCGGTGCCGGCCACGTCCCAGGTCACCGCCTGGGTCGAGCCGCCGTCGAGGACGGCGGCGGCGCCCTGCGAGGTGACCAGGAACGGCCCGGCGTCCGGGGCCAGCGCCACCGCGACGTCGGCGCTGCCGAGGCCGCCGCCGCCGAGCCGGCCGTCCCGGGCGGTCAGCTTGAAGTGCATGGTCCGGTCGTTGGTGAAGCCGACCCAGTCCCGGGTGGGCAGGAACTCCGAGTAGCAGTCGACCAGGTCGGCCGGCACGTTGGAGGCGCCGCCGGTGGGCGGCGGGGCCGGCGCGGCCGGGCAGGCGCCCGTCTTCGCGTTGGTGTTGCCGATGAGGATCTGCTTCATGTCCGGGAAGACGCGGGTGGAGTTGGTGGTCACCGCGTTCAGGCCGGGCGAGTGGTACTTCAGGGTGTCGCTCGGCGAGACGTAGGCCGCCTCCCCGAACACCCGGAACAGCGGGCCGTTGACCTTGGTGTTGTTGGTCAGCGCGGTGCCGGTCGAGCCACCCCGGTCGTTCTGTTCCCACAGGTACGTCACCGGGTCGCCGTCGGCGTCGGTGGCGGTGCCGGTCAGCGCGAACGGCGTACGCACCGGGATGGTGACGGCGGCCGGGACGGTGACCACCGGCGCGTGGTTGGCGGTCTCCTCGACGACGAAGCCGCCGTTGTCGATGGCGCCGCCCTTGGCCGTCTCGCCGACGAATCCGGACGCGCCGGAGAGGCCGGCGAGGGCCAGCGCCGGCACGTTGGTGGCGGCCAGCGTGCCGCCGAAGGTGACCTGGAAGCCGATGTCGGTGAGGGCGCCGCTGGCGCCGAAGGCGGCGACGGTGACGGTGGCGCCGGCCGGCCAGCCCGCGATGCCCTCGATCGCCTCCTTGATGCCGGCCGTGGTGTAGTTGGCGCCCCGCACGATCGGCGCGGAGTCGGCGCCGTTCCAGCCGACCCGGAACGCGTCGCCGTCGGTGTCGAAGTCGCGCAGCGAGACGGTCTGCACCTCGTTGATGGCCGCGCGGGTGGACGTCACGTAGGTGGTGATCTCGGTGTAGCTGCGGTGCGACCAGTACGGATCGCTGTGCGGCTGGAGGTTGTCCTGCTGGCAGATCCCGGCGTACGCCATGATCGAGGAACCGCTGCCCGGCTCGTACGAGTTGGCGGCGCTGCGGTTGCCGCCCGAGCAGTTGTACTGCGTGCCGTTGAAGGTGTGGTTGCCGGCGAACTGGTGACCCATCTCGTGCGCCACGTAGTCCACCGCGTAGTAGTCGCCGATCGGGGTGGGCAGGCCGGTGCAGCCCTGCGCCTTCCCGTTGCCGCCGATCACGCCGAGGCTGGCCACGCCACCGCCGTTCACGCCCAGGCCGATGTGGCCCACGTCGTAGTTGCTGGCGCCGACGAGCTGGCCGAGCACGATCCGGTTGCGGCTGAGCGTGCCGCTGCCGCACGAGCTGAGCTGCGCCGGGGTGAAGCAGGCCGCCGCGCCGCACGGGCCGTTCGGCTCGGTGGCCAGGGCCGGGGTGTTCAGGTTGGTCTTCTCGGTGTCGTTGATCAGCACGAGCCGGATCGCCGTCTCGTCCTCGTAGATCTGGGTCACCCGGTTCATCAGCGTGACCTTGGCCGCGGTGACGTTCTCCGCGCCGAAGAAGGTGGCGTAGGACGGGTCGGTCACCAGCGCCACCCGGTAGGTGCGCAGCTTGACCAGCGGTCCGGCGGGGGCTTCGGCGGGCGCGGCGGCCACCTCACCCTCGAGGGCCTGGGCCGCGTTCATCACGTCCTCCCGCTCGAGCAGGTCGCCGTGCGGGTTCGCCAGGTCCCGGGCGAAGTAGCTCGCGTACAGGCTCTGATCGAGGTGGTAGTACGGGTCGATGTACCAGGCGCCGGTGGCGGACCGGACCGAGGCGTGGAAGCCCAGCGGGGTCAGGTCGGCGCGGAGGGTCGCCGTGGGGTCGTCCAGGCCCTTGCCGGCGTACGTGCTGATCTCCGGGTGCGCCGCGGCTAGGCCGGCCTCCATCACCGGCGAGTCCACCAGTTCGAAGCGCTGGAACGTCCCGTCCGGCGCGGGCAGCGACACCACCTGGGCCGGTCCGCGGGCCGACCTGGCCCGCTCCGTCGGCGCCCGGTCGAGGACCGCCTTGATACCGGCCCGATCCAGGGTGTACGTGCTGAGCCGGTCGGCGTGCACGGTCGCCTTCCGGCCGGCCTTGGTCGGCGCCGGCTTGCCGTCCACCTTCTTCCACGGCCCACCGGAGGGCGGGGCGGCGCCGGCCGGGGTGGGGGATGCCAGCACCGGCAGCACCGCCGCCACCAGCGTGGCCACCAGGGCGGCGGCGACCCGGCCCGGACGGGTCCGGTGGTCTCGTCCGCGACGTATCAGGAATGTCCTCAACTCGTCTCCCTGCTCGGCGAGGAATGGCCGCGGCCGCCCGCCCGCCCGGGGTCGTCCGGGGCGTGCGCGAGCGGTCCACGGATTGGTCAGAGACCCTAGGCGGACGGGGGATCCCGAACATCAGCCGGTCAGCCGAGGGCGTCCTGACAGGACGTCGCCCCGTGGCCGCCCCGGCGGCCAGCCGCCGGCACCGTCCCCAGTGGCGGATGCGGAGAGCGCCGACCCGACGGCTGAGCCCTCGCCGGTCGGAGGTCGGAACGAAGACCGGTCGATCGGCGGCCCGAGCTGTCGATTTGACCGATGCCTATGTCATGGATCCGCAGGACGTCCGTCACACAACCGTCACACTCGTGGCGTCCATGGTGGACGGCTCAACGGTGCAGCAGGGTGACGACGGCGAGCGCCGCGATGATGGCGCTGGACAGCAGCGAGGTGACCCGCCGCCCCCGGCTGCCGGTGAGCGCCCGCCCGATCAGGGTCCCGCCCCCGGCGATCAGCAGTTGCCAGCTCGCCGAGGCGAGGAACGCCCCGAGGACGAAGAGCAGGGCGGTCCCCGTGCCGGCGCCACCGACGTCGCCCCGGCCGATGATGAGAGCCGCGAAGTAGACGACGGTGGCCGGGTTGAGCAGGGTCAGCGCCAGGATCGCGGTGAACGCGCGGGCCGGGGTGTCCAGCCCGCCCCGGCCGACCGACGCGGCGACGGGTGCCGCCGGGCGCAGGGCACGCCGGGCACACGGCCTGGCGTGCCC
>NZ_JBSGJR010000566.1:0-4523 GCF_053605645.1 Micromonospora sp. NPDC003776 | reverse complement strand
TTGATCAGCCCGTAGACGCTGCCCTCGGCGTAGTTCACCGTCGCGTTGGTGGCCGAGACGCTGCCGCTGTGCACGCCGGTGGTGCTGCCGGAGCGGTCACCCGTCCGGCCGGCCCGGCCGGCGCAACAGCGCCCCGGTGAACGACCGGTACCGGGGACTGAGCCGCCGGCGGCGGGGTACGTTCCGGCCGATGAGCACCCCCGCGACCACCGTCAACCCGCCCGCCTCCGCCTGGGCGCCGCTGCGGGTCGCCGCGTTCCGCGCGCTCTGGCTCGCGGTGCTGGCCAGCAACGTCGGCACCTGGATGCAGACGGTCGGCGCCCAGTGGCTGCTGGTCCACCAGCCCAACGCGCCGACCCTGGTCTCCCTGGTGCAGACCGCCAGCATGCTGCCGGTCCTGCTGCTCGCGCTGCCGGCCGGCGCGCTCGCCGACACCTTCGACCGGCGCCGGCTGCTGATCGCCGTGCAGTGCTTCCTGGCCGGGGTGGGGGTGCTGCTCACCGCGCTGACCGCGGCCGGACGGATGCCGGCCGCTCTGCTGCTCACCCTCACCTTCGGCCTCGGCGTGGGGCAGGCGCTCACCCTGCCCGCCTGGCAGGCGGTGATCCCCGAGCTGGTGCCCCGGGCGCAGCTCGTGTCCGCCGCGGCACTCGGCTCGATCAGCGTCAACCTAGCCCGGTCGGTCGGGCCGGCGGTGGCCGGTGTGCTGGTCGCCCAGGCCGGGGTCGCCGTGGTCTTCGCGGTGAACGCCGCCTCCTTCGTGATCTTCGCGCTGGCCCTGGTGCGTTGGCGGCGCGACGGCGCGGACGCGGACGCCACGCCGGAACGGTTCACGGCCGCGCTGCGGGCCGGCGGCCGGTACGTCCGCCATTCCCCGGTGGTCCGCCGGATCCTGCTGCGCGCCGCCCTCTTCGTGGTGCCCGGCAGCGCGCTCTGGGCGCTGCTGCCCCTGGTGGCCAGCCGCCGGCTCAACCTGGGCGCCGGCGGGTACGGCGTGCTGCTCGGCGCGCTGGGCGTCGGCGCGGTGGCCGGGGCGCTCGTGCTGCCCCGGATCCGGCGGGTGCTCTCCAACAACCGGCTGCTGCTGCTCGCCGGCCTGCTCTACGCCGCGGCGCTGGCGGTCCTCGCGCTGGTGCCGGTGCCCGCCCTGGCGATCGCCGCCCTGGTGCCCGCCGGGCTGGCCTGGATGACCGTGCTGTCCAGCGTCAACGCCGCGATGCAGCTGTTCCTCCCCGGCTGGGTACGCGCCCGGGGCCTGTCGGTCTACCAGATGGTCTTCGCGGGCGGGCAGGCCCTCGGCGCGGTGGCCTGGGGCGCCCTCGGCGAACTCGCCGGTCTGATGGTCGCGCTGACCGCCGCCGCGGCGATGATGGCCGTCGGCGCGGTCAGCGTGCTGCGCTGGCCGCTGCGGGAGGTCGCGGGCGTCGACCGGGATCCGTCGATCTACTGGCCGGAGCCGCACCTGGCACTGGAGCCGCACCCGCGCGGCGGGCCGGTCGTCGTCACCGTCTCGTACACGGTCCGGCCGGAGCGGCAGGCCGCCTTCGTCGAGGCGATGCGGGCGGTCGGCCGGTCCCGTCGGCGTACCGGGGCGATGCGGTGGGGGCTGTTCCGGGCCGGGGAACGGGCGCACGGCTTCGTCGAGGTCTACCAGGTGCCGTCCTGGGAGGAACACCTGCGCCAGCACGGCGGCCGGCTCACCGGGGCCGACCGGGTGGCCGAGGAACGGGCCCGCGAGCTCGCCGAGGACGACGTACGGGTCAATCACCTGCTGCCGGCCGACCCGGACTGACCGGCCGGCGCGTCGGGGTACCGGCGGCGGACCACCGGCGGTGCGCGGCCCGGGCGGAGAGCACCGCGAGCAGCGGCCAGAGGGCGACCGCCACCGCCGTCACCCGTTCCGCCAGGCCGGTCCGCGACCCGCCGGTCACCTCCAGCACGAACCAGCCGAAGAGCGCCAGCAGCAGCGCCGACGCGGTCAGCGCCACCGGTCGCCGGAACGCCCACGGCGGCTCCGCGTGGACCGCCGCCGGGGGCAGCCGCAGGGCCGTCCCGGCCGGCCAGAACACCAGCGCGAGCACCGCGACGGTCGCGACGGTCCCGTGCGCCGGCGAGCCGCCGACCTGCGGGCGGGGAAAGGCGATCAGCGCGATGGTGGCCGCGCCGCCCGCGCCGAGCAGGAACCGGGCGGGCAGCCCCGCGGCGTGCAGCACGGCGGCGGTGCCCAGGTAGCAGCAGCCGAGCAGGACCAGGCAGCCGGTCATGATCCACGGGTCGACGGCGCCGGGGCCGGCCAGTTCGCTGATGGTGTCCCGGACCGGGTCGTACCCGGGCGGTTGCCGGGCGCCGGCCACCGTCCAACCGGTCACCAGCAGGACGGGCGCCGCCGCGGCCGTGGCGACGGCCCAGCCGGGTACCGCTCGCATCCGGCCACGGTAACCGCGTACCGCCGGTCGTGGGGGTCAGGCCGAGGTGATCCGAGCGTCGGTGAGCACCACGATGGAGCCGGGCCGCTCGCACCGGACCTGCGGGATGAGGCCTTCGCCCGAGCCGGGCCGGGGGACCGGGTTGCCGGGTGGCGCGGGGCGCGCTCCGCCAAGCTGACAGAATGCGGGGGCAGCCCGTTCAGCGATGAGGAGACGCAAGCCGTGATCCGTACCCACAATGCCGGAAGCCTGCGCGCGGCGGACGCCGGCTCGACGGTGACCCTCGCTGGGTGGGTGGCCCGCCGGCGCGACCACGGCGGCGTCATCTTCGTCGACCTGCGCGACGCCTCCGGCGTGGTGCAGGTCGTCTTCCGCGAGGAGGACGCGCACGCGCTGCGCAACGAGTTCTGCGTGAAGGTCACCGGCGAGGTGACCCGCCGCCCGGAGGGCAACGAGAACCCGGACCTGCCCACCGGCGAGGTCGAGGTCACCGCGACCGCGCTGGAGGTGCTCTCCGAGGCCGCGCCGCTGCCGCTGCCGGTCGACGACCAGGTGGAGGCCGGCGACGACATCCGGCTCAAGTACCGCTACCTGGACCTGCGCCGCAGCGGCCCGGCGAAGGCGCTGCGGCTGCGCTCGCGGGCCAGCCAGCTCGCCCGGACGGTGCTGCACGAGCGGGACTTCCTGGAGATCGAGACCCCGACGCTGACCCGCTCCACCCCGGAGGGTGCCCGCGACTTCCTGGTCCCGGTCCGGCTCCAGCCCGGCAGCTGGTACGCGCTGCCGCAGTCGCCGCAGCTGTTCAAGCAGCTGCTCATGGTCGGCGGCATGGAGCGGTACTACCAGATCGCCCGCTGCTACCGGGACGAGGACTTCCGCGCCGACCGGCAGCCGGAGTTCACCCAGCTCGACATCGAGATGTCCTTCGTCACCGAGGACGACGTGATCGAGCTGGGCGAGGCGATCGTCTCGGCGCTCTGGTCCGACCTCGCCGGCTACGAGATCCCCCGGCCGATCCCGCGGATCACCTGGCACGACGCGATGTCCCGGTACGGCTCGGACAAGCCGGACCTGCGCTACGGCATCGAGCTGACCGAGCTGACCGACTACCTGCGCGGCACCGAGTTCCGCGTCTTCGCCGGGGCGATCGACGCCGGCGGGTACGTCGGCGCGGTGGTGATGCCGGGCGGCGCGGCCCAGACCCGCAAGGAGCTGGACGGCTGGCAGGACTGGGCCAAGGCGCGCGGCGCCCGCGGCCTGGCGTACGTGGTGCTGGACGCGGAGACCGGCGAGGCGCGCGGCCCGGTGGCCAAGAACCTCTCCGAGGCGCACCTGGCCGGCCTGGCCGACGCCGTCGGCGCCAAGCCCGGCGACGCGATCTTCTTCGCCGCGAGCACGAACACCCGGGAGGCGCAGGAGCTGCTCGGCGCGGCCCGGATCGAGATCGCCAAGCGGGCCAACCTGGTCGACGAGAGCGCCTGGGCGTTCTGCTGGGTAGTCGACGCGCCGATGTTCGAGCGCACCGACGAGGGCGGCTGGACGGCCGTGCACCACCCGTTCACCTCGCCGAACGCCGAGTGGGTGGACCGGTTCGAGGAGGCTCCGGACCGGGCCCTGGCCTACGCGTACGACATCGTCTGCAACGGCAACGAGATCGGCGGCGGCTCGATCCGTATCCACCGCGGCGACGTGCAGCAGCGCGTCTTCGACCTGCTCGGCATCACGGCCGAGGAGGCGCAGGACAAGTTCGGCTTCCTGCTGGAGGCGTTCAAGTACGGTGCCCCGCCGCACGGCGGCATCGCGTTCGGCTGGGACCGGGTCTGCATGCTGCTCGCCGGCGCCGACTCGATCCGCGAGGTCATCGCCTTCCCGAAGACCCGGGGCGGCTTCGACCCGCTGACCGGCGCGCCGACGCCGATCACCGGGCAGCAGCGCGCCGAGGCCGGCATCGACGCCAAGCCGAAGGCGCCGACCGGCCCGCACGCCGGCACCGCCGGCCCGGTCGCCCCGGTGGCCGACCCGACCTGATCCCGATGAGCAGGCCCGCGTCACGCCGACGCGGGCCTTCTCGATGTCTGGGGGACGACGTGACACTGC
>NZ_JBSGJR010000565.1:0-4537 GCF_053605645.1 Micromonospora sp. NPDC003776 | reverse complement strand
GGCAGCCCGGCTCGCGGAGGGATCAAGCCTGACCGCCCGGAGCGAGCCGAGCTGCCCGGAAACCCCCACGCCAAATCACCGATGATCAGCCACGTACCGGGACGGGTCCTTGTCCAGGAACGGCAGATTCCGCCCGTTCTTGTGCTCCCCGTAGAACCGCAACCACCGCGCCCCCAGCTCCGCCCGCAGCTCCACACCGGCGTGCCGGCGGAAGTCGGGCAGCGCCTCGTCCTCCTCCTCGGCCAGGTGCTCGCTGTTCTCCCGGCGGGCCCGCCACACCGCCGCCCACCACTCGTCCGAGCCGACCTCGTGCCGCTTCGACTCGGCTATCGCGTCCCGGATCTTGTTGTGGTCGCCGATCGCGTCCTCCGTCTCGTCCGCACCGTCGTCGCCGTGCTTGACCAGGTGCGGGTAGAGGATCGCCTCCTCCGCCTCCGCGTGGATGTCCAGGTGCAGAGCGAGCGCCTCCCAGATCGCCAGCAACTCGGTCGGGTCGCGGGCGTCGTCGAGCCGGGCGAAGCCGCGCCGGAAGGCGGCGTGGTCGTCGAGGATCAGTGCGGTGATGTCGTCCATCGTGGTCACCTTCCGAAGCGGGCGCGGATCAGCTTGGGTGCGGCGGCCAGCCCGGTGACCGGCCGGAACGCGTGGGCGGCGGTGCGCAGGGCGGCGTACTCGTCGTCGGCCAGGTCGATCTCGGCGGCGGCCGCGTTGCGCTCCATCTGCTCCACGCTCGACGCGCCGGGGATGGCCACCACGTTGGGATGACGCAGCAGGTACGCCAGGGCGATCTGGCTCGGGGTGGCGTCGTGCGCGCCGGCCACCTCCCGCAACGTGCCGATCAGCTCGGTGCCGCGGGCCAGGTTCTCCGGCAGGAAGTACGGGTTGGCCCGGCGGACCGCCCCCCTCGGCAGGTGGTGGGCGTCGTAACGGCCGGAGAGGAAGCCCTGCCCGAGCGGGCTGTACGCGATGACGATCCGGCCGGCCTGCTGCGCGTACGGGATCAGGTCCTCCTCGGGCCCCCGGTCGATCATGCTGTAGCGGACCTGGTTGCTCAGCACCCGGCGGCCGAGCGCGGCCTCGGCGAACCGCCAGCGGCGCAGGTTGTAGTTGCTGACCCCGACCTCGCCGACCAGCCCGACGTCCTGCAGGGCGCGCATGCCGCGCATGGTGGTGGTGTCGGCGACCACCGGGTTGGGCTGGTGGACCTGGTAGAGGTCGATGCTGGTGACGCCGAGCCGGGCGGCGGAGGCGACCGCCCGCTGCTGCACCACCGCGGCGACCGGCAGCACCGGGAAGACCTTGCTGGCCACGACGACCTTGGCCCGGTCGTCGCCGAGCGCCGCGCCCAGGACGCGCTCGCTGCGCCCGAAGCCGTAGATCTCGGCGGTGTCGAAGAGGGTGACACCGAGGTCGAGCGCCCGCCGGACGATCTCCGCGGCCCGGCGCTCGTAGTCGGGGCCGTAGCCCCACTCCCGCGACCCGAACTGCCAGGTACCGAGGCCGATCTTGGAGATGGGCTTGGGGGTGTCGAGCTGCACGAAGCGCATGGCCTCGAAGCTACCCAAGAGGAGGGGCCGGCACGCCCGTTCCGCAACCGCCGGCACCCGGGCGGAGTCCACGAGCCGGGAGGCGTCCCGCCTGCACCACGGCCGGTGATCCGGCCGCCGACTAGGGTCGGGGCGTGACCTACCTCGCCGCTGACAAGCGTTACGACTCGATGCCCTACCGGCGGACCGGGCGCAGCGGACTGCGCCTGCCCCCCATCTCCCTCGGGCTGTGGCACAACTTCGGGCCGGACCGGCCGTACGAGCGGCAGCGGGACATCGTCCGGCGCGCCTTCGACCTCGGCATCACCCACTTCGACCTGGCCAACAACTACGGCCCGCCGCCCGGGACGGCCGAGGAGAACTTCGGCCGGATGCTTGCCACGGACCTGAAGCCGTACCGGGACGAGCTGGTGATCTCCAGCAAGGCGGGCTACCTGATGTGGCCCGGCCCGTACGGCGAGTGGGGTTCGCGCAAGTACCTGATCTCCTCGCTGGACCAGTCGCTGCGCCGGATGGGGCTGGACTACGTCGACATCTTCTACTCGCACCGGTTCGACCCGGACACCCCGCTGGAGGAGACGATGGGCGCGCTGGACGCCATCGTCCGCTCCGGCAAGGCGCTCTACGTCGGCATCTCCAACTACAACTCGGAGCAGACCGCCCAGGCCGCCGCGATCCTGCGCGACCTGGGCACGCCGCTGCTGATCAACCAGCCGTCGTACTCGATGTTGAACCGCTGGACCGAGAGCGACGGGCTGCTGGACACCCTGGCGGAGGTCGGCGCCGGCTGCATCGCCTACAGCCCGCTGGCGCAGGGCCTGCTCACCGACCGCTACCTGGGCGGCATCCCGGCCGACTCGCGGGTGCGCACCAGCGTCTTCCTCAACGAGAGCGACCTGACCGAGGAGAGGATGGCCACCATCCGCGGGCTGGCCCAGGTCGCCGAGCGGCGCGGCCAGAGTCTGGCCCAGCTCGCCCTGGTCTGGGCGCTGCGCGACCCCCGGATGACCAGCCTGATCATCGGCGCCAGCAGCGTCGCCCAGTTGGAGGGGAACGTCGCCGCGCTGGCCAACCTCGACCTGTCCGCCGAGGAACTGGCCGAGATCGACCGCCACCTGGGCTGAGCCGGGATCGTCGGACCGCACCGCTAGCGTCCGCCATCAAGCAGCCGCGGTGGTGCGGTCCGACCGACGAAGGGCAGACTCGATGGGCGCGTCCGGCTGGAGCTACACCGTCCCCTGGCAGCCCGACCCCGGACCGGCGCTGCGCGAACTCCAGGCCCGGGTCTTCGCCGCCGGTGACTACTGGTGGGCGGAGGGCGGCTACTGGGTCAGCAACGAGGACGTCCCGGCGGAGAAGCGGGCCGCCGTCCCACCGCCGGCGACGCTGGCCGAACTGATCGCAGCGGAGGCGGTTGCCTACGACGGCACCCATTCGATCCTGGACATGGCCCGGGTCCTGCAGCCGGGCGAGGAGCCCGAGCACTGCACGGTAGAGATGGTGACCGCCGAGGAGGCCTGGCGGATGGTCGGCACCGACCGGCCGACCCGGGCACACCTGGACGCCCTGGACGGCCTCGTTCGGGGCAGGTGGCTGGGCCGGTGCGTCGCCCTCCACGACGCCGACGGCAACCCGACCGGGCTGCACTTCTGGGGCTACTCGGGGGACTGACCTCACCAGATTCGGCGGCGGCCGGCGCGGTGGTTGCGGATCCCGCACGGCCGGACGAACGGGGTGGCGCCGGCCCGGCGCAGCCGCCTGCTGACTGCCGCCAGCAGCAGCACGGAGACGACCGCTGCCACGCCGGCCGCCAGCGGCCAGCGGAACGCGTCGGTGTCAGTTCCTCCCGCGACCGTCGGGACGGTAAGCGGCGCGGCCGCAGCGACCGGGGTACCCGCCGGGGCGGCACCCGACGCCGGCCGGAACACCACGTCGGAGCAGGAATAGTAGGTGTCCTGGGTGTCGGAGTTCTGCCAGATGACGTAGATGATGTGCCGGCCGCTCCGGTCCGCCGGCAGCCGCCCCGGCAGCTGGTAGGCGCCGTCGCGGATGGGCGGGTCGGTGACCGTGAGGAATGGCTTCTCCGCCAGGTCGGCCCAGGTGAGCTTCCGGGTCGGGGCGTACGAGTCGGTGGTGGCGTAAAACCGGAACGTCCCCTTGTGCGGGATGGTCGTCCGGTAGCGGAAGGTGAACCGGGCGCCGGCCGTGAGCGTGGTGGCCGGCCAGTCGGCGCGCGGCAGGTTCAACCCGCGGTACGCGGACAGCCCGCCGCTGCACAGCTCGCCGTCGGGAATGCGTTGCCGGTCCCGGCCGTCGACCCGGGCGACCCGGATGTTGTCCCATTCCCGTAGGGCGGCACCGGCGGCGACGGCGGCCCGGCAGGCCGGCGTCTCCGCCCGACCGCCCTCCGGGCCGCAGGCCGCCGCCCGGCTCAGCGGGCTGGTGGGAGCGCCGTGCGCGCTCGCCGGACCGGCGGCGCCCAGCAGGATCGCGACGGCGGCCGCGGCGGCGGCGAGCGTGCGGCGTACGACCATGGTCTTCGACCTCCCCGCCACTGGTACGGGCGCGGAGCGGTAAAGGTTCGACCCGACTCAGCGCGGTGGGTCGGATCACCGGGCCGGCCCGTTCTGCCGGCCGAACGGACGGTCGGGGCGGCGGTGGACCCTCGTCGCCCCCTACAGTGACGGGCACCCGTTGATCAAGGAGCGTGCTTGTGTCCGAGCCGCCGTCGACTCCAGACACCCCGCCAGCCGGCTCCCCGCCCGGCGGCCTCTCCGCCGACGTCCCACCGCACCTGCTCGTCATGCCCTCCGTGGAGGGCGCGCCGCCCGGCATGGTGTGGCCGGGCCCGGAGGGCCAGCCGGCGTGGGCCATCCCGGTGATCGTGCCGCCCGGCACCCGCGGCTACGCGCTGTTCCTGCCGCTGGTCGCGGCGGGCGAGGCCGCGCCGGCCGTCACTTCCGGGCCCGGCCACACCATGCCGGGCGGCG
>NZ_JBSGJR010000564.1:0-4541 GCF_053605645.1 Micromonospora sp. NPDC003776 | reverse complement strand
GCACCGTCCGGCGGCGTCCCGGCGCCGTCGCCCGGCCCGGTCGGCGCCGGGGCCCTCGGCGTGCTGGTCCTCTACGACCGGGCGGGTGACACCGAGTTCGACGACGACGACCTGGCCACCCTGCGCACGTTCGCCGGGCACGCCGCGGTGGCGGTGGAGAACGTCCGGGTGCACGAGGAGGCCCAGCGGCTCTCGCTGACCGATCCGCTCACCGGGCTGTGGAACTACCGCTACCTGCGCGAGTCGATCCGGCGCGAGGTGGAACGCGCCAACCGGTTCGGCCGGATGCTCAGCGTCCTCGCCCTCGACCTGGACCGGTTCAAGAACGTCAACGACACCTGGGGGCATGCCGCCGGCGACGCCGTCCTGGTCGAGTTCGCCCGCCGGGTGCGCGGCGAGATCCGCGAGATGGACCTGGCGTTCCGGCAGGGCGGCGAGGAGTTCGTGGTGCTGTTGCCGGAGACCGACGCCCGCGGCGCGACGATCGTCGCCGAGCGCCTCGGCGCGGTGGTCCGGGACCATCCCGTGCCGGTCAAGGGGCACGGCGGCGAGCCGGTGCGGGTGCCGGTGACCGTCTCCATCGGCATCGCCGTCTACCCCGACCACGCCGCCACCGGCCAGCAGGTCCTCGACGCCGCCGACGACGCCCTCTACGCGGCCAAGGCCGCCGGCCGGGACGGCTACCGGCTGGCTCAGCCCCCGGACCCCTCGCCTAACAGGGAGATACCGGTGGTGGCCGCGACGGTCAGCCCGTCCGACGGACTGCCCCGGGCGGGCGCGCCGGACCCCACCGGAGCGGGTCAAGGCGGCGCGTCTTCCGGTCCTCACCCGCCGCGGCAGAGCCGTGGCCGATAGTCTCGCGACATGTCGGAGCACTCAGCGAACCCCTCAGCGGCCGCCGCGACCGGCCGATCCCGTGCGGTCAAGGCCGTCATCCCGGCCGCCGGCCTGGCCACCCGGTTCCTGCCGGCCACCAAGGCGGTACCGAAGGAGCTGCTGCCGGTCGTGGACCGGCCGGTGCTGCAGTACATCGTCGAGGAGGCCGCCCAGGCCGGCATCAGCGACGTGCTGCTGATCACCGGGCGCGGCAAGACCGCCATGGTGGACCACTTCGACCGCCGGCCCGACCTGGAGGAGCGGCTGGCGAAGAAGCCCGAGCTGCTGGCCGCCGTCAAGCGCACCGAGGACCTGGCCGACATCTACACGGTCCGGCAGCCCGAGCAGCTCGGCCTCGGCCACGCCGTCGGGTACGCGGAGGCCCACGTCGGCGACGCGCCCTTCGCGGTGCTGCTCGGCGACGAGTTCGTCAAGCCCTCGGAGCCGCTGCTGCCGGCCATGCTGGAGCTGCAGGCGCGGACCGGCGGGGTGGTGCTCGCCTTCTTCGAGGTCGACCCGGCCGAGACCAGCCGGTACGGCATCGCCTCGGTCGAGCCGGCCGAGTCGGAGCTGACCGACATCGCCGAGGTCGTCAAGGTCACCGGCATGGTGGAGAAGCCGAAGCCGGAGGACGCGCCGAGCAACCTGGCCGTGCTCGGCCGGTACGTGCTGCCGGGGCGGATCTTCGACGCGATCAAGCGGACCAAGCCGGGCAGCGGTGGCGAGATCCAGCTGACCGACGCGATGGAGCTGCTGCGTACGGAGGGGGTGCCGGTGCACGCCATCGTCTACCGGGGCACCCGCTACGACACCGGCATGCCGCTCGGTTACCTGCAGACCGTGGTCCAGATCGCCGCCGAGCGCGAGGACCTCGGCCCGGAGTTCCGCAAGTGGCTGGCCGAGTTCGTGAACATCGACGCGTCGGGCGGTCCCAATACATGACCGCGACGGCCGACGCCGAGGCGGCCGCGAACGAGTTGACGCCGCTCGCCGACTACCTGGGCAGCGTGCTGCGCAGGTTACGCGCGCTGCCTCCGCTCGACCTCGACCTCACCCAGGCGTACGGCAACGTTCTCGCCGAGGACGTGGTCGCGCCGCACTCGTTCCCCGCCTTCGACCAGGCGGCGGTGGACGGGTACGCCGCGCGCTGGGAGGACATCTCCGGAGGGAGCCGGGGGCCGGGCTACGTCCCGGCCCCCTCCGGTATTCCCGGTGGCCGCAGCATCCGGCTGAACGTGGTCGGCGACCTGGGCGCGGCGAGCTGGCGGCCGGTGCGGCTCACCCCCGGCTCCTGCTTCTCGGTGGCCGCGGGTGCACCGCTGCCCATCGGCGCCGACGTGGTGGTCCCCGTCGAGTGGACCGACCAGGGCATGGCCGCGGTGGAGATCTTCCGCGCCCCCAAGCGGGGGTACGGCGTCCGCCGCGCCGGTGAGGAACTGCCGGCCGGCACGCTGCTCGCCCGCGCCGGCACGTACGTCTCGCCGGCCCTGGTGGCCGTCTTCGCCGCCACCGGCATCGGGCACGTGGTAGTCCGGCCCAGCCCCCGGGTGGTCATCGTGGCCACCGGCGACGAACTGGTCGACGTCGGCCGGGGCAGCCAGCCCGGCCAGGTGGTGGACACCAACTCGCACGCGTTGACCGCCGCCGCGGCCGAGGCGGGCGCGCTCGCGTACCGGGTGGGGATCTGCGACGACGACCCGGAGGGGCTGCGTGGGCTGCTGGAGGACCAGACCCTGCGGGCCGACCTGATCATCACGACCGGTGGCACCGGCACCGGTCCCGGCGACATGGTGCGCCGCATCCTGTCCCGGCGGGAGGGCGGCCGGGCCGGGCCGGTCACCTTCACAGAGGTCGCTCTCTATCCCGGAACGGCCCTCGGATTCGGTACGGTCGGCGCCGAGGAGGTGCCGGTGGTGTGTCTTCCCGGTGAGCCCGGCGCGGCGCTGATCGGCTTCGAGGTGCTGGCCCGGCCGGCCATCCAGCTGCTGGCCGGCGCCGAGCCGGTGTTCCGGCCCAGCGTCCGCGCGCACCTGCTGGAGACCGTCTCGTCCCCGGCGGGGCTGCGCGAGTTCCGGCCGGCGCACGTGGCCGAGCGGCGCGGCGGCGGCTACACGGTCCAGCCGCTCGCCGGCGGCCCCTACACCCTGTCCGGGCTGGCCGAGGCGAACGGCCTGCTGGTCCTCGGCGAGCGGGTCACCACCGCCGCCGCCGGGTCGACTGTGGACGTGCTGCTGTTGGACCGGCGCCGGTGATGTTCCGACGGCCGCCGGGCTGGCCGGCGGTGCTGGTGGACGGGCCGGTGGTGCTGCGGCCGTACAAGCGCTCCGATGCGGCGGCCTGGTCGGAGATCCGGCGCGCCAACCAGGCCTGGCTGTCCCCCTGGGAGTCTCACCTGCCCGGCACGTGGGACGAGGTGAACTCGCCGGCCGCGTTCCGCTTCGTCCACGCCGACCAGCGGCGCTCGGCGCGTACCGGTGAGGGGATGCCGTTCGCCGTCTGCCTGCGCGAGGACGGGCGGGAGCGGCTGGTCGGTCACCTCAACGTGGGCAGCATCGTCCGCCGGGCGTTCTGCTCCGGGTACGTCGGCTACTGGGTGGACTCCCGGGTGGCCGGTCGTGGACTGATCCCCACCGCCGTGGCCCTCGCGGTCGACCACGCCTTCGGCCCCGGCGGGCTGCACCGGATCGAGGTGAACATCCGCCCGGAGAACCTCCCGTCCCGGCGGGTGGTGGAGAAGCTCGGCTTCCGCGAGGAGGCCTACCACGTGCGGTACATGCACATCGACGGCGCCTGGCGCGACCACATCGGATACGCGATGACCAACGAGGAAGTGGCGGCCGAGGGCGGTCTGCTCGCGCGGTGGCACCGCGTGCGTGACAGTCGAGGGTGAACGGTCCCACCCGCCACGCCCGGCGCGGCATCCGGGTGAACCGGGTCGGCGGCCCGTAACCTCAAGTAACTGCAAGCTGTGGCAAGCGCTGCGGCGACCGCACGATCTGCGCCGTGAACGACGGATGACGGAACAAGTTGCGGCGCGGCGGCGCTCGCCCCGAATTCGGTGACGGGAGGGGTGAGGGTGCCGACCTCGGTGCTCCTCGCCGTCCTCGCCGCCGCCGGCCTGCTCGCCCTCGCGCCGGCGCTGGTTCGCCGGTACGACGCCACCGAGCGGCTGGTGGCGGAGCGGGCGCAGTCGACGGCGCGGGTGCTCCAGCGCCGGCGTCGGCGGCGGACCGTGCCCGGACGGCGGCCGGTGCGCCCACCTCGATCCCTTGTCGTCACCCTGAGTGAAGATTCCGACACGGGGAGTCTCGCCCCGCCGGTCTCGGCGCCCCCGGCGCGCCGCCGCTCCGGCCGGCTCCGGTCGGTCCAGCCCGCCCCGGCCAGGTCCCGCCGACGGCACCCCCCGAAGCGTCGGCACACCCCGGCGATCTACCGCCGCCGGCGGGTGCTGGCCGCGCTGCTGCTGCTCAACTTCGTCGAGTTGATCGGCGTGGTGCTGGTCAGTCCGGGGTTCTGGATCAGCGTCTCGGTGACCGGGACCCTGCTCGTGGCGTACGTCGTACACCTGCGGCAGCGGGCCCTGGCCGAACGCCGCCGGCGGCGCGCGGAGGCCCGGGAGGCGGCCTGGCTGGCCGCCCGCCAGGCGGAGGTGCGCCGCGAGCAGG
>NZ_JBSGJR010000563.1:0-4545 GCF_053605645.1 Micromonospora sp. NPDC003776 | reverse complement strand
TGGCGCTCGGCCTGCTGACCCTGCCGGGCCAGACCCTCACGCCGACGCCCGCGGCCGCCGCGGAGGCCGCCGCCGCGGTCAAGGTGCTGGTCTTCCACGGTCCGGTCGACAAGCAGGACGACCCGGTCGCCAAGGCCACCGCGAGCATCCGGGACCTCGGGGAGCGGAACGGCTTCACCGTCGACGACTCCGCCGACCCCGGCGTGTTCACCTTCGGCAACCTGGCCCGCTACCGGGCCGTGGTGTTCCTCTCCGCCAACGGCGTCACGCTCAACGACGCGCAGGAGGCGGCCTTCCAGGCGTACGTCAAGGGCGGCGGCGGTTTCGTCGGCGTGCACGACGCGGCGCGGGCCCAGCCGGAGTCGTCCTGGTTCACCGGCCTGATCGGCACCCGGCCGGCGGCCGGCCTGCCCAACGCCGAGAAGGCGGTCTCGGCCACCGCCAGCGGGGAGAACCCGCCGAACGAGACCGCCGCGAAGGCCATCGACGGGTCGACCGGCACCAAGTGGCTGACCTTCTCGCCCACCGGCTGGCTGGCGGCGAAGCTGGCCAAGCCGGTCGCGGTCAGCCGGTACGCGCTCACCTCGGCCAACGACTTCCCCGGCCGGGACCCGAAGAACTGGACCCTGCAGGGCTCCCAGGACGGCAGCACCTGGACCGACCTGGACACCCGCAGCAACGAGACCTTCCCGCAGCGGTTCCAGACCAAGCAGTACAGCTTCACCAACACCACCGCCTACCAGCACTACCGGCTCAACGTCACGGCCAACAGCGGAGAGCCGCTGATCCAGCTGGCCGAGCTGTGGCTGATCGGCCCGGACGCCGGCCCGGCGCCGGAGAGCACCGTGCAGCAGGCCACCGTCGACGTCACCGACCGGCAGCACCCGGCGAACAAGGGCCTGCCGCTGACCTGGACCCGGTCCGATCAGTGGATCAACTGGGACCCCAGCCCGATCGGCAAGGTGCACACGATCGCGCAGGTCGAGGAGGGCACCTACAACGCCGGGCTGAGCGGCAACGGGGCCTTCCACCCGATCTCCTGGTGCCAGGACTACGACGGTGGGCGCTCCTTCTACACCGGGATGGGGCGGACCGAGGCGAGCTGGACCAGCGACGAGCGGTTCCAGAACCACCTGGCCGGCGCGATCCGGTGGACCACCGGCATGGTGCGCGGTGACTGCCAGGCCACCATCGCCTCGAACTACCGCATCGACCGGCTCACCACCACCAACCAGCCGGGGCAGCTCGACCAGATCGGCGAGCCGCACGGCCTCACCATCGCCCCCGACGGCAAGGTCTTCTACATCGGCAAGGCCGCGTGCCCGAGCGGGCCGGTCGTGAGCTGGGACGACCCCAAGGTCGGCCTCGGCTGCGGCACCATCCACCAGTGGGACCCGAAGACCAAGCAGGTCAAGCTGCTCACCACCCTCGCCGTGATGGGCAACCGGGGCAGCGGCAGTGAGCTGGTGAAGAACGAGGAGGGCCTGGTCGGCATCACCCTCGACCCGAAGTTCGCGCAGAACGGCTGGGTCTACGTCTACTGGATGCCGCACGAGTCGATCGACCGGGACCGGCGGATCGGCCAGCGGACCGTCTCCCGGTTCACCTACGACGCGGCGAAGCAGACGATCGACCAGAGCACCCGCAAGGACCTGCTGCACTGGGACACCCAGATCCACAGCTGCTGCCACGCCGGTGGCGGCATGACGTTCGACGAGAGCGGCAACCTCTACATCGGCTCCGGCGACAGCAACTCCTCCGGCGGCTCCAACGGCTACTCCGGCAACAACTGGACGCAGGACTACAAGGGCACCTCGTTCCAGGACGCCCGGCGTACCGCCGGCAACACCAACGACCTCAACGGCAAGATCCTGCGGATCCACCCGGAGGCCGACGGCACGTACACCATCCCGGCCGGGAACCTGTTCACCGGCAAGGAGGAGGGCGGCGGCAAGACCCGACCGGAGATCTACGTGATGGGCGTGCGGAACATCGCCCGGATCGCCTGGGACCCGGTGAACCACTGGCTGACCGCCGCGTGGGTCGGCCCGGACGCGGGCGCGCCCGACCCGGAGCTGGGCCCGGCGAAGTACGAGACCGCCACGATCATCACCTCCGCCGGCAACCAGGGCTGGCCGTACTGCATGGGCAACCGGCAGCCGTACCGGGACCGCAGCAGCACCGACGCGAACGTGCTCACCGGCTGGTACGACTGTGACAACCCGAAGAACACCTCGCCGCGCAACACCGGCCTGGTGAACCTGCCGCCGATCCGGGACAACATGATCTGGTACTCGCCGCAGGGCGGCGGCCCGGTCTACCCGAAGCGCACCGACGGCAGCGGCCTGCCCTCGTACGTCCTGGGCCAGGAGACCTTCACCCAGCCGTACCTCAAGGGCGGCGGTCAGGCCATCATGGACGGGCCGACCTACCACCGGGACCAGGTCGACACCGACAGCGGCGTGGCCTGGCCGGCGTACTGGGACAACAAGTGGTTCATCGGTGACGAGTCCAACGCCAACAACCGGATCGCCGTCACCGTCGACCCGGGCAAGGTCGCCACGGCGGGCCCGCCGGCGTTCGCCGAGGACCTGCGCCAGATCATCCGCTCCGGCAGCGGCGGCACCCAGCTCCAGTCCTGGATGGACGCCAAGTTCGGCCCGGACGGGGCGCTGTACATGCTCGACTACGCGGGCGGCTTCTTCAGCCTGCACGGCAACCAGAAGCTGATCAAGGTGTCGTACACCGGCGGGGCGGCCACGCCGCGGCCGAGCGACGCCGGCTGGCGGCCGGTCACCGCCAGCCAGCCGAAGACCATCGCCTTCACCGGCGCCCGCGCCGGCGGCGTGGCCTGGGCGTGGGACTTCGGCGACGGCAGCGCGACGTCGCACGAGGCCAACCCCACCCACACCTACGCCGACTACGGCACCTACCAGGTGACGCTGACGGTGACCTACGCCGACGGCGAGAAGGCCACCACGAAGCTCACCGTCACCGCCGGCTGCGTCGCGCCGGACACCCAGAAGACGGTCCGCCTGCTCGACACCGACACCGGGGTGACCAACCACCCGGCCGGCGGTGGCTGCACGGTCAACGACCTGATCGACGACGAGCGGAACTGGTCGAACCACGGCGAGTTCGTCAGCCACGTCGCCGGCGTGGTCAACGACCTGCGCGGCGACGGCGTGCTGGACAACAAGGAGGCGGCCAAGCTGAACAGCGCCGCCGCCGGCTCCCCGATCGGCAAGGTCGCCGGGTACCGGCCGCTCTTCGACGGGACGGCCGCGTCGCTGGCCGACTGGCGGCAGGCACCCAGCGGGCAGTTCACCCTGCGGCCGGAGGGTTCCATCCGCAGCTCCGGCGGGCTCGGCATGCTCTGGTACGCCAAGGACGAGTTCGCCGACTTCTCGCTGCGGCTGAAGTTCCGGGACGTCTCGCCGGACGGCTCGTACGCCAACAGCGGCGTGTTCGCCCGGTTCCCGGACCCGCGTACCCCGCTGGACCAGCGGCCGGACGGCAGTTGTGGCACGGTCGGCTCGGCCCGCTCCTCGCAGGCGTGGGTGGCGATCTACTGCGGCCACGAGATCCAGATCTACGACGGTCCCACCGGTGAGCCGCAGAAGACCGGGTCGATCTACAACTTCGACTCGCAGGGGCTCGACAAGGCCGGGGCGACCCCGAAGGGCCAGTGGAACGACTACGAGGTCCGGGTGGTCGGACAGCACTACACGATCATCCGGAACGGTGTGGTGATCAACGAGTTCGACAACACGCCGGGCAAGGCGTCGTCCCGGGCCGGTGACCCGCCGACCGACCTGCGCCAGTTCCTCAGCGGGTTCGTCGGGTTGCAGAACCACAGCAACAACGACCTGATCGAGTTCCGCGACGTACGGGTCCGCGACCTGTAGGTCATCCCGCGGTGCCGGGCACGGGTGTCCGTGCCCGGCACCGTCGCGTCAGCTCACCGCCGTGCCGAACAGGTGACCGATGCCCCAGGTCAGCGCGAGGCCGGCCGCGCCGCCGAGCACCACCCGGGTGACCGCCAGCCGGGGGCTGCTGCCGCCGATCCGCGCGCTCACCGCCCCGGCGACGCCCAGGGCGAGCAGCACCGCCGCGACGGTCACCGGCAGCCGCAGTGCCGGCGGCGGCAGCAGGATCGCCAGCATCGGCAGCAGCGCACCGGCCACGAACGCCACCGCCGAGGCGAACGCGGCGTGGCCGGGGCTGGCCAGGTCGTCCGGGTCCACCTTCAGCTCGGCCTCGGCGTGCGCGGCGAGCGCGTCGTGCTCGGTCAGCTCGATCGCCACCTGCCGGGCGGTCTCCGGGCGCAGTCCCTTCGCCTCGTAGATCGCGGCCAGCTCGGCCAGCTCGGCCTGCGGCATGTCGCGCAGCTCGGCCCGCTCCTTGTCCAGCAGTGCCCGCTCGCTGTCGCGCTGGCTGCTCACCGAGACGTACTCGCCGAGGGCCATCGACACCGCGCCGGCCACCAGGCCGGCGGATCCGTGGCAGGTCCGGCAGGCGGGACCTTCAACGCATATTCGCAGG
>NZ_JBSGJR010000562.1:0-4572 GCF_053605645.1 Micromonospora sp. NPDC003776 | reverse complement strand
GCCGCCGTCCCCGCCCGGGGCCGGCGGCGGTCGCACGTCCGGCCCCGGTCCGCTTCCGCTGTGCGGCGCTGCGCGGTAGTGTTCGGCTTTGTTGGAACACGTTCGACCACGTGGGCATGTGGTCGAGAGGGCGGAGGTGACCGGGGATGCTCGCGCGCCAGCGGCAGACGGCCATCCTGGACCGGGTCCGCGCCGCCGGCGGCGTCCGGGTCACCGAGCTGGCCGCCGAGTTCGGGGTCTCCGACATGACCATCCGGCGCGACCTGGAGACGCTGCACGAACAGGGACTGCTGGCCAAGGTGCACGGCGGAGCCACCCTCGCCGGCCCGGGCTCGACCGACGAGCCGGGCTTCCGGGCCAAGTCGGTCCGCCAGGCGGCGGAGAAGGCGGCCATCGCGGCGCGGGCCGCGGAGCTGGTCCGCCCCGGCGCGGCCGTCGCCCTCTCGGCCGGTACGACCACCGCCCAGTTGGCCCGCCACCTGCTCGACGTACCGGGAATCACGGTGGTGACCAACTCCCTGCCGGTGGCCGAGATCCTGCACGTCGGCGGCCGGCCGGACCAGACCGTGGTGCTCACCGGCGGGGTGCGTACCCCCTCGGACGCGCTGGTCGGCCCCCTCGCGGTGGCCGCGCTCGGCGCGCTCCACCTGGACGTGCTCTTCCTCGGCGTGCACGGGATCAGCGAACGGGCCGGGTTCACCACGCCGAACCTGATGGAGGCGGACACCGACCGGGCCCTGGTCGCGGCGGCGGACCGGCTGGTGGTGCTCGCCGACCACACCAAGTGGGGCACCGTCGGCATCTCCTCGATCGTCAGCCTGGACGCGGCCGACGTGCTGGTCACCGACGACCGGTTGGCGCCGGACGCCCGGCGGGTACTCGCGGACAGGGTGGGCGAGCTGGTGATCGTGCCGGGCAGCGAGGGGGCGGAGTGAAGCGTACGCAGATCGAGCTGGCCGACGGCCGCGAGCTGATCTACTTCGACGAGCGGGACGACGCCGTCCGCGACCAGCCGGACCGGCGGGAGCTGCCCCCGCCCCCGCCCGCCTCCCAGCTCCGGTACGACCCGCTCACCGACGAGTGGGTTGCCGTGGCGGTGCACCGGCAGACCCGCACCTTCCTGCCCCCGGCCGACGAGTGCCCGCTCTGCCCCTCCCGCGACGGCCGGCTCAGCGAGATCCCGGCCCCCGACTACGACGTGGCCGTCTTCGAGAACCGCTTCCCATCGCTCAGCCAGCGGGTCGCCGCGGAGCCGGACGAGATCACCCCGTTCACGCCGGTCCGCCCGGGGCGCGGCCGGTGCGAGGTGGTGTGCTTCACCGACGACCACAACGCCTCCTTCGCCGCCCTCTCCCCCCGCCGGGTCCGGACCGTGCTGGACGCCCTCGCCGACCGGACCACCGCGCTGGGCGCGCTGCCGGGGGTCGAGCAGGTCTTCCCGTTCGAGAACCGGGGCGTGGAGATCGGGGTGACCCTGCACCACCCGCACGGGCAGATCTACGCGTACCCGTTCGTGACCCCGCGGACCCGGACCATGCTGGCCGCCGCCCGCCGGCACGCCGAGCGGACCGGCGGGAACCTGTACGCGGACGTGCTCGCCGCCGAGCGGGCCGCCGGGGACCGGGTGGTGACGGAGAACGAGCACTGGACGGCGTACGTGCCGGCGGCGGCACGCTGGCCGTTCGAGGTGCACGTGGCGCCGCACCGGCCGGTGCCGGACATCCCGGCGCTCGACGACGCGGAGCGGGACGCCTTCGGCCCGCTCTACCTGGACGTGCTGCGCCGCTTCGACGGGCTGTTCGACCTGCCGATGCCCTACATCGCCGCCTGGCACCAGGCCCCGGTACGCGTCGACCGCGAGCTGGGGCACCTGCACCTGCAGCTGTTCAGCATCCGGCGGGCCAAGGACAAGCTGAAGTACCTGGCCGGCTCCGAGTCGGGGATGGGCGTCTTCATCAACGACATCGCCCCGGAGCGCGCCGCCGAACTGCTCCGCGCCGGGTGACACCCCCGCACAACAGGGCGCGGGGGGCCCGGGACAGGGCCCCCCGCAAGGGAAGGGACGGCTGGCTGCGCGCGACAGCCGGGAAGGCTGGCTGGTCGGCACTCAGGCCGCGAGGCGACGCGGTCAACCTTCCTTGGACGGGACTGGAATCTCGTCCACCCTGCTCAACGAGGCGCGGCCGGTCGGGGTGACGCCCGGACACGACGGAGCCCGCCGGCACGGGGCCGGCGGGCTCGGTCGGTGACGCGGGCGAGGATCAGGCGGCGACCTTGCGCGCCAGGTTCTCGTCGAGCGCGTTCATGAACTCGTCGGTGGTCAGCCACGGGGCGTCCCGCGAGATGAGCAGCGCGAGGTCCTTGGTCATCTGGCCGCCCTCGACGGTCTCGACGATGACCTGCTCCAGCGTGTTGGCGAACTCGGTGACCGCCGGGGTGCCGTCCAGCTTGCCCCGGTGGGCGAGGCCCCGGGTCCAGGCGTAGATCGAGGCGATCGGGTTGGTCGAGGTCTTCTCGCCCTTCTGCCACTGCCGGTAGTGCCGGGTGACGGTGCCGTGCGCGGCCTCGGCCTCGACCGTACGGCCGTCCGGGGTCATCAGCACGGAGGTCATCAGGCCCAGCGAGCCGAAGCCCTGCGCGACGGTGTCCGACTGCACGTCACCGTCGTAGTTCTTGCAGGCCCAGACGAAGCCGCCCTCCCACTTGAGCGCGGCGGCGACCATGTCGTCGATCAGCCGGTGCTCGTAGGTGATGCCGGCCTTCTCGAACTCCGACCGGAACTCGTTCTCGAACACCTCGGCGAAGATGTCCTTGAACCGGCCGTCGTACGCCTTGAGGATGGTGTTCTTGGTGGACAGGTAGACCGGGTAGCCGCGGTCCAGGCCGTAGCGCATGGAGGCGCGGGCGAAGTCCCGGATCGAGTCGTCGAAGTTGTACATGCCCATGGCGACGCCGCCGCCGGGGAAGTTGGCGACCTCCATCTCCATCGGCGCGCCGCCGTCGGCCGGGGTGTAGGTGATGGTCACCGTGCCCGGGCCCGGAACGACGAAGTCGGTGGCCTTGTACTGGTCACCGTGCGCGTGCCGGCCGATGATGATCGGCTTGGTCCAGCCCGGGACGAGCCGCGGCACGTTGGACATGATGATCGGCTCACGGAAGACGACGCCGCCGAGGATGTTGCGGATGGTGCCGTTCGGCGACCGCCACATCTTCTTGAGGCCGAACTCCTCCACCCGGGCCTCGTCCGGGGTGATCGTGGCGCACTTGACGCCGACGCCGTGCTCCTTGATCGCGTTCGCGGCGTCGACGGTGACCTGGTCGTCGGTCTCGTCGCGGTGCTGGATCGACAGGTCGTAGTAGTGCAGGTCGACATCGAGGTACGGCAGGATCAGCTGCTCCCGGATCTGCTTCCAGATGATCCGGGTCATCTCGTCGCCGTCGATTTCCACGACCGGGTTGTTTACCTTGATCTTCGCCATCGGCCGGCGCTCCTCTCGGGGGACACATGCTCAAGCAGTACGAGCGTACTGCAAACAGACCGGGGCTCCCCAGCCGGCCTCACCCCGTGGAAACGGGGTCGCCCCGGAAGGGGACGCGGTGCCATCCTTCCCGGATGCCGCTGGATCACACGATCGGGTCTATCACGGTCACCGCCCTGCTCGACGGAGTGGGGCCCTTCTTCCAGCCGCGCGAGGAGGCCTTCCCGGGCGCCACCGCCGCCCAGTGGGCGGAGGCCGATCGCCGGGACCCGGCCGCCGTCACCCCGGACGGTCGCTGGTGGCTGCCGTTCCGCTGCTTCGCCCTGCGTACCGGGGACGGGCCGGTCACCCTGGTGGACGCCGGCATCGGCCCGGCCGACTCGCTCGCGGCCAGCTGGGCGCCGGTCCCGGGCAGGCTGCCCGCGGAACTGGCCGCGGCCGGGATCGACCCCGCGGACGTCCGTAGCGTGGTGCTCACCCACCTGCACTCCGACCACGTCGGCTGGGCCGGCGACCTCTTCCCGAACGCGGACCACCTGGTGCAACGGGCGGAGCTGGACGCCCTGGCCCGGTTCCACCCGGAACTGCCGGCCCGGCTCCTCGGGCCGTTGCGCGCCGCCGGCCGGCTGCGGGTGCTCGACGGCGACACCGACCTCACCCCCGGGGTACGCGTGCTGAGCACCCCGGGACACACGCCCGGCCACCAGTCCGTGCTGGTCGACTCCGGCGACGACCGCCTCCTGGTCACCGGCGACCTTCTGGTCCACCAGCTGCAACTGGCCGACCCGACCCTGGCCTACGCGCACGAGGAGGATGCGGTCCTGGCCCGCACCACCCGCGAGACCCTCCTGCACACCCTGGCCACCCAGGGCCCCACCACCCTCGCCACCCCCCACCTCACCCACCCCTTCACCCCCCTCTGACCACGCCCCACCCCGGCCACCGTCCCGCGGCCCCCGGCCCGACGCCCTGGTCCCCGACCCCGGTCCGGTCGGCCCCAGCCCCGGTCCCCGGCCGGACCCCGGCCCCGGAGACCGCCAACAGGCCCGTGAAGTCCGACTCGTCGGACGTGCCCGGCCCGCCGCACTCGTGC
>NZ_JBSGJR010000561.1:0-4579 GCF_053605645.1 Micromonospora sp. NPDC003776 | reverse complement strand
GGCGGCGCGGACGCCGGGCCGTAACCGGACGGCGGGCCGTAACCGGGCGGCGGCACGTGACCGGACGGCGGGCCGTAACCGGGCGGCGGCACGTGACCCGGCGCGGACGGCGCGGAGCCCGGACCGTGGGCGGGAGCAGCCGACGCCGGGCCGGCGGGGACGGGGACGCGGCGGAAGAAGGCGCCGGCCGCCGGGGTGACCAGGAGCGCCGCGACCACCAGGTAGCCGAGGACCTGCGCCTCCGCGACCGCGGCGTTCAGCGGGATCCACCAGCCCGGGTACGCGTCGCCGAGCCGGCCGAACAGCTCGGCGGTGGCCCGTCCGTCGGCGCTGATCTGCATCGGAGCGGCCCGCTGGCCGACCAGTACGGCCAGGCCGCAGCAACCGCAGAAAAGCCCGAGGCCGGCGACCACCCAGGTGCCCACCCGGGCGCCGGGCCGACCGGAGAGCAGGCCGAGGGCGAGCCCGACCAGCACCAGCCCGACGACCACCCCGACCACGCCGGACAGGACCGTGGTGCCGCGCAGCACCGACATCACCTCGTCGATCTCGCGCTGCCCGGCGCCGCCGGCGCTCGCCGCGTCGCGGAACCGGCTCACCGTGCCACCGAGCACCGCCAGGCCGACGATCGCGTACACCACGGCGCCGGCCGCCATCAGCAGCAGCACCGTCGCCGCCGAGACCACCGCCGCCGGACGGCGGGGCGCGGCCTGAACGGGGTACGACACGACTGATCCCTCCGGTAGGCGTCGGCTTGCAACCTACTCGGAGGGATCGTCGGCGTCGCTCTTATCCGGGAGTCAGCTTCCGGGTGGCGGCTCCGGTTCGCGGCGCTCCTCGGACCCGGGCCGCTCCACCGGCCCCGGCGCACCGCCCTCGCCCGACGGCGGGAACTGGCCCGGCTGGCCGGGGGCGGGCGGGTGGCCGGGGTGACCAGGGGCCGGCGGCTGGCCGGGCGCGGACGGGTACCCGGGCGCCTGCGGGTACGCCGGCCAGGCGGCACCCGGCACCGGCGGCTCCCAGGCCGGCTGCTTGGGCCTGCGGAAGAACTCGTTCGCAGCCGGCAGCGCCAGCAGGATCAGGGCCGCCAGCAGGGCGAGCACGGCGAGCACCCCGAGCAGCGTGGTGACCGGGCCGTACCAGCCGGGCAGGGCGTCCTGCAGCCGGCGCTGGATCTCCTGCCCGCTCGGCACGTTGCCGTTGGTGGAACCGCCGCCCATCATGCCGCCGGCGGTCTTGTTGATCAGGCCGCCGCCGGAGCAGCAGATCAGGATCCCGCCCAGCACCCAGGTGGTGATCCGGGCTCCGTTGCGTCCCCGGTTGTTCATCATGGCGAGGACCACGAGCGCGACCGCGAGCAGCAGGGTGACCACGGCCCCGATGAGGCCGAACACCCAGGCGAAGTCGGCCGCCTGCTCGACCGAGGTGCCCCGGTAGGCGTCCCGCAGGACGGTGCGGACCGTGCCGATCGTGGTGAGCGTCAGGATCAGGTTCACCACCTGGATGGCGGCGACGAGGATGAGCAGCCAGCTGGATGTCGTCACCACGCCCGGACGGGCGCGGGCCGGGGTGGCGGAGGCATCGGCCATGATTGTCCCTTCCCTTGGCAGCACGACCACCGTAACCAGCCGGGGTCGGATCGGCAGTGGACGCGCGCGAAGGACCTCAGCGTGGGTAGGCGGTGGCCTCGCGGCGGAGCCGGCGGTGCTCGGCGGTGACCACGCCGAGCAGGAAGAGGTCGAGGACGACTGCGGAGACCGCCCCGAACTGGTTGACCGTGAAGTTGAAGATCTGCCCGAACAGCAGGTCGACCAGGAGGGCCAGCTTGAACAGCCGGAACGCGTCGAGCCGGTCCCGGGGCAGCTGCCACGCCGCCCGTACCGTCAGGGCGGCCGTGATCAGCGCGGCGACCGTGACCCCGGTGACCGCGCCCCACTCCCGCTGCTGGTCCAGGTGCCCGGTCACCGCGTCGAGCACCACGGCGATCACCACCACCAGCGGTTCCACCACCAGGTAGACCACCACCGGCCAGACCAGCCAGCGCCGGGCCGCCATCCAGGCGGCGAGGCGGCGGGCGGCGTCCGCCGCGCGCTGCCAGGACCGGACCGGTGGCGGTTCGCGCCGGGGCACCGCGTCGAGCAGCTGCACGATGGCTCCCTCGGTGACCGGTCCGGTGCCCTGCACCAGCCGCAGCACGGCGATCCGCCGTCGGTCCGTCAACCCGCCCGGCAGCTCGCTGAGCACCAGGTCGAGGGCGTTCGCGGTGCGTTCCGCCGGGCTCAGCCGGGTCCGGCCGGTCCGGCCGCGCACCGCCTGGGTGAGCACCACGAGCAGGGCGAAGGAGCCGTAGATGATGCCGGCCGCCGGGGCGTAGAAGTAGTCGGTCCCGGCCGTCACGAACTTGCCCACCTCGTCGATGAAGAGCCCGAAGCCCACCCCGCCGACGATCGCCCCGGCGGTGCGTGGCCCACCGCCGAGGAACACCAGCGCGACCCCGAGCCCGACGGCCATCAGCAGCCCGCCCCAGAGCACGTGCGCGATGTGCAGGCCGCCGCCGCCGAGCCGGGGATAGCCGGTGGCCTGGAGGTACGCCCGGACGGCGAGCACCGTCACCACCCCGGACAACACGAACGCCTGCAGGTACGACGCCGCGCCGAGCGCCCGGGTGGGAACCCGTCGGCGCAGCCAGTCCAGACCGGGACGCGGCAGGCGGCGGGACGGGGACATGTCCCGAAACCTAGTAGCCGCGCCACTCCGTCCGGGCGTACTCCAGCACCCTGGGCTGCAACAGGGTGGAGGCTGGTACGTCGAGCCGGGCCCGGTCGGCGGGGAAGGTGGCCGCCGCCGCCAGCACCGACGGGGTGAGGAAGCGCAGCGGCGGCGCGTCGGCGGGCAGCGCGAGCGCGGGCGGGCTGGTGCCGGGCGCGGCGAGTACGTATCCCCAGTCGCCGAAGCTCGGCACGTCCACGTGGTACGGCACGGTGGCGAAGCCGGCCTCCCGGACCGAGTGCTCGATCGACCAGTACGACCGGGGCGCGAAGTACGGCGAGCCGGCCTGCACCACCAGCCGGCCGCCGGGGGCGAGCGCCGAGCGGATCAGCGCGTAGAACTCGACGGTGTAGAGCTTGGCGGTGGCGGTCTCGTCCGGGTCGGGCAGGTCGGCGACGATCACGTCGAAGCGGTCCGTGGCGGTGCGCAGCCAGCCGAACGCGTCCAGGTTGAGCACCCGGACCCGGGGGTCGGCGAACGAGTGGTGGTTGAGTTCGCGCAGCTGCGGCTCGATGCGTGCCAGCCGCACGACGGCCGGGTCGAGGTCGACCAGAGTCACGCGACGCACGTCCGGGTACTTGAGGATCTCCCGCAACGCCAGCCCGTCCCCGGCGCCGAGCACCAGCACCTCGCCGTGCGGGCCGTTCATCGCCGGATGCACCAGCGACTCGTGGTAGCGGTATTCGTCGATCGAGCTGAACTGGAGGTCGCCGTTGAGGAACAGCCGCAGGTCGGTGTCGGCGTGGCCGACCTCCCGCACCGAGCGGGTCAGCACGATCTCCTGGTAGCGGCTGCGCTCGGCGTGCACCACCGGGTCCCGGTAGAGCTGCTGGCGCGCGGTCACCTCGAAGTCGTGCGCGGTGACCCAGGCGTACCCGAGGCAGAGGGCGACCACGACGGAGCCGGCGCCGAGCGCGAGCCGGGCGCCGCGGCCGAGGTCCGTCCGGAACACCGTGCCGACCAGCGCGAGACCGGCGACCGCGTTCACCGCGCCCACCACGAGGGCGCCCTTGAGCTGCCCGAAGACCGGCATCAGCAGGAACGGGAAGGCCAGGCCGCCGAGCAGCGCGCCCACGTAGTCGGCGGCGAAGAGGTCTGCCACGGCGCTGCCGGCGGACTGCGCGCGGATGCGTTGCAGCAGCACCATGAGCAGCGGGATCTCCGCGCCGATCAGCAGGCCGAGCACGAACGCGGTGCCGACTAGGGCCGGCCCGTACAGGTCGAGCCAGGCGAACGCGGCGTAGAGGCCGAGCACGGAGAGGCCGCCGAGCAGGGCGAGGGTCAGCTCGATCACCGCGAAGGCGGCCGCCGCCCGGGACTGCAACGGCTTCGCCACCAGGGCGCCGACGCCCATCGCGAAGACCATCACGCCGAGCACGATCGAGGCCTGCCCGACCGCGTCGCCGATCAGGTAGCTGCCGAGGGCGACCAGCGCCAGCTCGTACACCAGGCCGCAGGCCGCGCAGACGAAGACGGCGAGCAGGACGCCCGCGCGGGCCGGCCGCCACCGCGGCCGCGCCGGCGCGTCGGTGGTCACGCCGTCTCCCGGGTACGCGTGGCGGCGCCCGCCCCGGCGCGCTGCGCGGGCACCCGTGCCCGGAGCTGCCCGCGGCGTTGCCGGACCCCCACGGTGACGAAGAGCGCGGCCAGCCCCAGCAGGCCCACGGTGGCGAGCAGCCAAAGCCAGCGGTCGCGCCAGAAGTCGCTGCCGGCGGCGGGCCAGCCGGACGAAGTTCTGCGCGGCCAGCCGCTGCTGGAAGCCGACCAGATCCGCGCCGAGCAGGCCGCGCAGGATCTCGGTCCGGAACGG
>NZ_JBSGJR010000560.1:0-4583 GCF_053605645.1 Micromonospora sp. NPDC003776 | reverse complement strand
GGGGGGGGGGGGGGGGTGGGGGGCGGGGGGGGGCCCCCCCCGCCCCCCCCCACGGGCGGGTCAGGCGGGGGTGAATTCGGCGATCAGTTCGTCGTCCTCCATGGCGCCGGTGGGTCGGAAGCCGAGGGAGCGGTAGAGGGCGGCGGCCGAGGCGTTGTCGGGGTGGTAGCTGAGGCGGACCGGCTCGCCGGCGGTGGCCAGCCAGTCCACCAGCGTCCGCACGGCGGCCCGGCCCACCCCACGGTCCTGCTCGGCGGCGTCGATCACCATGCCGCCGATCCAGCGGGAACCGTCGTCGTCCACGCCCCACATGACGTGCCCGACCACCGTCTCGTCCGCGTACACGGCGAGCGAGGTCCACACCTCGGACCGCATGGTCAGCACCAGGTAGCGGGCGGCCAGGGCGGGCACCCAGGCCCGCTGGTCGTCGCGCGGCGCGACGTCCGCCACGGGCCGCCAGTTGTCGTCGTCCACCGGCCGCAGCGTCACCTGGCGACCGGCGCGGTCGCGCATTCCGGAATCGATCATGAAAGCGAGCCTAGGTTCGATCCGCCCACCCGGCCATCCGTTTCGCCGCGCCGGACCGACCGAACGCCCAGGCGACGGACGGTGATCAGGACCGGCGCGGCGCCGCGTCAGCCGGCCGAGGCGGTCGCGGTGGCGTCCAGGTACGGGCGCGGGTCGCCGAGGCCGAGGTCCGTGATGCCCGCGGTGTGCAGGGCGCCGATCGCGAGGGTACGGCGGACCGCGGCGAAGGTGATCACGTGGCCGATGGTGCCGCCCAGCGTGTGGCTGGTCGGCGTCGAGCACGTGGTGTCGACGAAGGTGTCGGCCAGGGTGCCGGCGGCCAACGTCTGCGCCACGAACGCCCGCCAGTCGCGGCCGGCGACGGCGTGCCGGGCGGCCAGCCCGGCCACCGAACGGTCGCTCTCGTCCGGCCACTCGCCGCCGCGCAGCGCCGAGAGCCAGTGCTCCTCCTGGCTGACCATCGCGTTGATCAGTGAGCGGAGGGTCGGCTGGTCGTCGATGGTCTCCACGGACACGCTGACCGGCCGGTCGAGCACCTCGTCGTCGAGGGTGCCGGCGCGGTCGATGATCGCGGTGAGGGCTTGGACGTGATGGTCGACGAGGTGTTGGAGAACGTTCATGGGAGTCTCCTGACGTGCCGCCGGCAGCCGCAGGCCACCGGGCGGTTGGAAGTGAACGCCGCTGGGGCAGGGCAGCTCCAGCTGGCGGAAGGTGAGCGGCGGGCGCCGCCGGACCGCGGTCGGGGCCATCCCGTACGCCCGCTGGAAGGCGCGGGTGAACGCCTCGTGCGAGCCGTACCCGGCCTCGACGGCGATGTCGAGGACGGTCCGGTCGCTGGTGGTGAGCCGGTGCGCGGCGCGTTCCAGCAGCAGCCGGCGGCGCAGGGCACCGGGCGGCTCGCCGGTGGCGGCGGCGACCAGTCGGTCGAAGTGGAAGCGGGACAGATGGGCCTGGCCGGCGAGCTCGGTCGGGCTGGCCTCCGGGTCGTCCAGCGCGATCTGGAGCCAGTCGAGGATGCCGGTGAGTCCGTCCGTCCGGGTCATGTGCACAGCCTGCACCCGGGACCGCCCCCGGCGCTTGATCGCCGTTGCGCACCCTTGTGCCGGATGTCGAGCCGCCCCGGACGCGCCACGGCCGGCCGTCCCAGCGGGGACGGCCGGCCGGCAGCGGACCCGGCCCTCGCCGGGCGGGCGGGGCGGGCTCAGTCGAGCAGCGGGTCCAGGCCGACGGTGAGGCCCGGCCGCTTGCGGACCGCGCGCACGGCGAGCAGCACCCCGGGCATGAACGACGCCCGGTCCAGCGAGTCGTGCCGGATGGTCAGCGTCTCGCCGGTGGTGCCGAAGAGCACCTCCTGGTGGGCGACCAGGCCCGCCGCGCGGACGGCGTGCACCCGGACCCCGTCGATCTCCGCCCCGCGCGCGCCAGGCACCTCGTCCCTGGTGGCGTCGGGGGCCGGGCCGAGACCGGCCTCGGCGCGGGCCTGCGCGATCAGCCGGGCGGTGTGCGTGGCGGTGCCGCTGGGCGCGTCCAGCTTGCGCGGGTGGTGCTGCTCGATGATCTCGACCGACTCGAAGTGCCGGGCCGCCTTCGCGGCGAACTGCATCATCAGCACCGCCCCGATGCCGAAGTTGGGGGCGATCACCACGCCCACCTCGGACTTACGCGCCAGCCAGCCGCGCACCCGCTCCAGCCGCTCCGCGGTGAAGCCGGTGGTGCCGACCACCGCGTGAATGCCCTGGTCGACGCACCAGTACAGGTTGTCCATGACGACATCGGGAGTGGTGAAGTCGACGACCACCTCGGCACCGGCGTCGGCGACGGTGGACAGCGGTTCGCCCTGGTCGACCGTCGCCACCAGGTCCAGGTCGGCGGCGGCGTCGACCGCCTTGCAGACCTCCATGCCCATCCGGCCGCGGGCGCCCAGGACGCCGACCCGGATCGGCTCGGCCGGGTTCATCTCCTGCTCGTCAGTCACGGGGCACAACCTATCCCAATCGGGACGCCGCACCCGCCGGACCTCCGGCCGTCCCACCCGACGAGCGTGACCGCGACCCCGGCTTGCGGCAGCCCGGCCCCTCCGGAACGGCGGACACCCCGACCTGCCGCACCCCGGAGCAGCGCCGGCGCGGGACGACGCCTATGCCGCCCGGGCGGGACGCAACGCTTGTGCCCCCGGGGGCGAGACGACGCCTGTGCCGTCCGGGGCGGGACCATGCCCGGTGCCCCGGGGCGGAACGAGGCCGGCGCCCCCGGCGCGGGAGACCGCTCGGGTCCGGCTGGCACCCCCATCTGCGGCGCCTTTGCTCTGCTTCAACGGAGGCAACACTGATGGCGGAAAAGTGTTGCGTGGGCTGAAGCAGAGCAAAGGCGGGGAATGGACCCCCTGGCCGCCGCCGGCGCGGCTGGTGCCGCCCGGCCAGCAAGGGCGGTCAGGCTCCCAGGGCCGGTCAGGCTGCCAGAGCGGCCCTGCCCGGGTCAGACGGAGAAGGCGGACCGGTCGAACGGGCCGACCACCGCGAGGGACATCGGCCGGCCGAGCAGGTCGGCGGCGAGCCTGTTCACCTCGTCCAGGCTGACCGCGTCGACCCGGGCGAGCAGCTCGTCCACCGGCATCAGGTTGCCGTAGAGCAGTTCACCCTTGGCCAGCCGGCTCATCCGGGACCCGGTGTCCTCCAGGCCGAGGACGAAGGAGCCCTTGCTCATCCCCTTGCCCCGGGCCAGTTCGGCCGCGCTGATCCCGTCGGCGGCCACCTTGGCCAGCTCGGCCCGGGTCAGCTCCAGCACCTCGTCCACCTTGCCGGGGGCGCAGCCGGCGTAGACGGCGAACAGCCCGCTGTCGGCGTACTGGCTGGCGTACGAGTAGACCGAGTAGGCCAGGCCGCGCTGCTCGCGGATCTCCTGGAACAGCCGGCTGGACATGCCGCCGCCGAGCACGTTGTTGAGCACGCCGAGGGCGAAGCGCCGCTCGTCGAGGCGGTCGATACCGGGGCAGCCGAGGATGACGTGCGCCTGCTCGGTCTCCTTCGGCTCGACCAGGGTGGTGGCCGGCTTGGTGCGTACCGCCGGGGTGGCCGACCGGTACGCGGCCGGCGTCGCCGGGTCGGTGTCCAGCGGGGTACCGCGCAGCGCCTGTCGGACCAGCTTGACCACGGCGGCGTGGTCGAGGTTGCCGGCGGCGGCGATGACGATCTGCGGCGGGGTGTAGCGGCGGCGGTAGAAGCTCTGGATCTGCCGCCGGGTCATCGGGGTGACCGTCTCCTCGGTGCCGGAGATCAGCCGGCCGAGGGGGTGGTCGCCGTAGACGGCGCGGGCGAACAGGTCGTGCACCTCGTCGCCGGGCTCGTCGTCGTGCATGGCGATCTCTTCGAGGATGACCCCGCGCTCGGTCTCCACGTCGGCGGCGTCCAGCACCGAGTCGGCGACCAGGTCGCACATGACGTCGATGGCCAGCGGCAGGTCCTCGTCCAGCACGCGGGCGTAGTAGCAGGTGTATTCCTTCGTGGTGAAGGCGTTGGTCTCACCGCCCACCGCCTCGATCTCGGCGGAGATGTCCAGCGCGGTGCGCTTCCGGGTGCCCTTGAACAGCAGGTGCTCCAGGAAGTGCGCCGCCCCGGCCTGCGGCCCGGTCTCGTCCCGGGAACCGACGGCGACCCAGATGCCGAACGAGACGCTGCGCATCGCCGGGATCGCCTCGGTGAGCACGCGCAGCCCGCTGGGCAGCACGGTACGGCGCACGGTGCCGCCCAGCGGGTCCTCGCTGAGGGTACGGGTGACCGCCCGGGTCGACCCGCCGCCGCCGGCCGACGCCACCCCCCGTCGCGCCGCGGGGAAGGACGAACGCCCGGTCCGGCTCACGAAGACCTGCTCTCAGTTGGACGAGGGGTGGGGGTCACGGAGAACAGCTCCGGACACGGCACCGGGCCGGACCGGAGATGTCGCAGGCCGGGCGACGCCGTTGACGTCGCCCGGCCTGTCAGTGGATCAGCTGTGCCGGGTCCGGCGACGCGGGCGGGACTCGCCGCCGCCCTCACCGCCGCCCTCACCGCGCTCCGGGC
>NZ_JBSGJR010000559.1:0-4584 GCF_053605645.1 Micromonospora sp. NPDC003776 | reverse complement strand
TTTACAGGTGCCGGCGGAGGAAGTCCAGCTCCAGCCGGAGCAGCCGCTCGGCGATCCCGCCGGCGGCCATGTGACTGGCTCCGGTCAGCGGCAGCACCGCGTGCGGCCGGCCGGCCGCCAGCAGCGCCGCCGAGAGCCGCAGCGTGTGCGCCGCCACCACGTTGTCGTCGACCAGGCCGTGCACCAGCAGCATCGGCCGGGCCTGCGCCGGGTCGCCGACCGGCTCCGCGGCCAGCTCCACCAGCGAGTGGTGCGCGTACACGTCCATCCCGTCGTCCGGCATCCCCAGGTAGCGCTCGCTGTACGCGGTGTCGTACAGGGTCCAGTCGGTGACCGGCGCGCCGACGACCGCGCAGCGGAACAGCTCCGGGTGACGCAGCACCGCCAGCCCGGCCAGCCAGCCGCCGAACGACCAGCCGCGCACCGCCACCCGGGCCAGGTCCAGATCCGGGTGCTTGCCGGCCAGCGCGGTCAGGGCGTCCACCTGGTCGGTGAGGATCACGTCGGCCACCCGCCGGTGGATCGCCTTCTCGAACGAGGGGGCGATGCCCGGGGTGCCCCGGTTGTCGACGGTCACCACCGCGAAGCCCCGGTCGGCCCACCACTGCCGCTCCAGCCAGGCGGCCCGCGCGGCGACCACCTCCTGGTGCCCCGGCCCGCCGTAGATGTCCAGCAGCACCGGCAGCTTCGTGCCCTTCACGTGCTCGCTCGGGTAGAGCACCGCGCTCGGCAGCCGCCGGTCGGTCACCCGCACCAGCATCGGTCGCGGCGCGTACGGCGGGTTGGCGGCCAGCGAGCGCAGCTCGCCCACCTCCCGGTCGCCGTGCCACACCCGCCAGCGGGTGCCGGGGTGCTCCAGCGAGGCCATCCCGACCACCAGGGTGGCGCCGCCGATCGCGGCGGTGTGCCAGCCCGGGTCGCTGCCCATCCGCCGGGCGTCCACCCCGCCGCCGATCACCGTCCGGACCCGGTAGAGGTGCCGCTGGCTCGGCTCGCCCTCACTCGCCTCCACCAGCAGGTCCGCCGGGCCGCCTTCGCCGGCGGGCAGCCGCCCCACCACCCGCCGGACGTAGAGCGAGGGCGGGGTGAGAAGCGTGCCGTCGGCGAAGAGGCAGCGGGCGTCGTAGCCGTCGTGAGCCAGCTCGCCGCCGACCAGCACCCGCCCGTCGGGCAGGTGGGCCGGGGTGCCCGGGATCGGCTCCACCCAGCGCGGGTCGGCCAGCTCGGCGTGCACCTGGGTCTCCCCGGTACGCGGGTCCACGGCGAGCACCAGGCCGTGCTGCTGCGACCGGCGCAGCACGGTGATCAGCGGCCCGCCGTCCGCCCAGTCGACCGAGGTGAGGTACGGGTAGGTCTCCCGGTCCCAGTGCACGTCGACCCAGCCGCCGTCGAGGTCCAGCAGGTGCAGGCTGACCTCGGCGTTCGGTCCACCCGCCCGGGGGTACGCGACGGTGGCCGGGGGGCTCTCCGGATCCGCCGGGTCGTGCAGGTACCAGCGGGCCAGCCGCGACTCGTCCACCCGGGCGGCCAGCACCGCGCGGCCGTCCGGCGCCCACCAGTAGCCCCGGTACCGGTGGAACTCCTCCGCCGCGATGTGCTCGGCGAGCCCCCAGGTCACGCCGCTGTCCTCCCCGGCGAGGAGGTTGTCCGTGCCGTCCGGTTCCACCACCCGCAGCTGGCCCCGGCGGACCCCCTCGGCGGCGTCGGTGACGTACGCGAGCCGCTCGCCGGTCGGGTCCGGGCGCGGGTCGATCACCGGGCCGACCGCGGTCACCTCGACCACGTCGCCGTGCACCAGGTCGGCCCGGAACAGCCGACCGGCCAGCGCGAACGCGGCCACCCGGCCGGCCCCGTCCAGGGCGTACGAACCGATGCCGGCGGACGCCAGCCGCAGCCGCTCGCGCAGCGCCCGCTCACCCGGCGACAGCGCGGTCGGGTCGCCGTCCGAGCCGAGCAGCACCGCCGGGTCGGCCACCAGCCGCTCCTCGCCGGAGGCGACGTCGAGCAGCCAGAGCGCGTCCGCGGGGTCCTCCGGTCCCGAGGAGCGCAGGAAGATCACCCGGGAGCCGTCGTCCGCGACGGAGACGGCGCGCGGCGCCCCGTGGCTGAACCGACGGGTACGGGCGGCCAGCTCGGGAAAGTCCACGCCTCGGATCGTAGGCGCGCGCCCGGCGTGATGTGGCCGACCTGCGCGGACGCGTAACCCATGGTGGGACAGGACCGCCGGTTAGAGTGACGGTCGTGACGACGCTGCCCGATCGACGCCTTCTGCTGGTCCACGCGCACCCCGACGACGAGTCCATCGGCACCGGCTCGACGATGGCGCACTACGCCGCCGCCGGGGCCCACGTCACGCTGGTGACCTGCACGCTGGGCGAGGAGGGCGAGATCCACGTACCCGAGCTGACCCAGCTCGCGGCGGCCGAGGCCGACCAGCTCGGCGGGTACCGGATCGGCGAGCTGGCCGCGGCCTGCGCCGCGCTCGGCGTCACCGACCACCGCTTCCTCGGCGGCGCCGGCCGCTACCGCGACTCGGGCATGATGGGCCTGGCCACCAACGAGCACCCGCGGGCCTTCTGGCAGGCCGACCTCGACGAGGCCGCCGGCCACCTGCTGGGCGTGATCCGGGAGGTCCGCCCGCAGGTCCTGGTCACCTACGACCCGAACGGCTTCTACGGCCACCCGGACCACATCCAGGCGCACCGGGTGGCGATGCGGGCGGTGCAGCTCGCCGACGCCGAGGGGATCGCCCCGGCCAAGGTCTACTGGACGGCGATGCCGCGCAGCGTGCTGGAGGCCGGGCTGAACCACTTCGTGGAGTCCTCGGACAACCCCTTCGCCGGCATCGACAGCGTGGACGAGTTGCCCTTCGGCACCCCGGACCCGGAGATCGCGGCGCGGATCGACGCCGCCGACCAGCACGCGGCCAAGGAGGCGGCGATGCGGGCGCACGGCACCCAGATCCCGGCGACCTCCTGGCTCTACGCGATCGCCGGCAACTTCGGCGCCGAGTTCATGGGCGTGGAGTACTTCACCCTCGCGGTCGGCGAGAAGGGCCCGGGCAACGGCCCGTACGGGTGGGAGGACGACCTCTTCGCCGGGCTGCCGCTGGACCGGCCGGACCGGTCCCCGGTCGCGGCGGCCGGTCTCCGGTGACGCTCCCCGCCGTACCGATGTCGGTCGCCCCCGAGCAGCAGCCCGCCGCGCCGCCCGAGCGGCCGTCGCGGGCGCTCGACGTCGCGCTGCGGGTCGCCGGGGGCGTGGTGGTGGTCTGGGCCGGGGTACTCGCCGCGGTGCTGGAGCTGATCTTCGCCACCGGCGCCTGGGAGCTGGTCAAGGGCCGCTCCGGTGTGGCCAAGGCCCTGGTGGGCCTCTCGGGCACGGTGGGTGGGGTGGTCGGGGTGATCGCACTGACCGCCCTGCTCGGCTGGTTCGCGCACGCTGCCGTCGGGACCCGATGGGCCGTGGCGCTGGCCGCCGTGCCCTGGTTCGTGGTGATCGTCGCCGGTGGCATCCGGACCACCGAGGGAGACCTCGCGCTCACCGGCGACAACGTCCTGGGCCTGGCGCTGGTGGTGGCGGGCGCGGTCACCTTCGCCGTGCTCGGCTTCCGGCAGCTGGTGGCCCCGCCGCCGGCCGATTGAGGGCAGACGGCACACAGGGAGCGGTGGTACATATTCCTGCCAGGAGCCTGCCGTGGGGGCGGGCGGACGGCGGGAGGCCTGCGATGAGGGAGCGGTGGCGCGCGATCGGCGTGCCGGCGGCAGCGCTGTTCTTGGTCAACGTGGTGGCGCGGCTGGTGGACCGGTTCGCCTTCCCGGACAACGACACCGCCACCGACCGGATCACCCTGGTGATGTTCGTGGTGATCGGGCTGGTGCTGGCCGTGCTCGCCTTCCGCTGGGGCCGGGACCGCCCGGTCGGCCGGTGGGCGGCCGACCTGGCCGCCGCCGTCGCCGTGGCGCTCGCGCTGACCCTCTTCGTCGGTCCGCTGCTGGTCGGCAAGAGCCCGTTCGCCGACGGCGCGGGGTTCTTCTTCGCCCAGATCTGGCTCTACCTGGCGGCCACGGCGGCCGGCGTGCTGGTGGGCTTCCTGACCCTCACCGCGCTCGGCCGGGATCACCGCTCCCAGCAGCTCAAGCGGTACGCCGAGCTGAAGGCCGCCAAGCCGCGCAAGGTGGTCCGCCGCTGAGCGCCGGGGTGCCGCCCGGACGAGCGGCACCCCGATCGCGTTCGACGGTCAGCGCCCGGCGGTGCCGGGAAGCGGCGGCGTGTCGACCGATTCGTCGGCCGCCGCGGTGACCATGGTGCCGTCGGGCGTGACGACCTGATCCACCCCGGTCACCTCGGGCGGCACCATCGAGGTGACCCGGTCCGCCGTCTCCATGGTCCGTGCCGGCCCGGAGCGGGACCCGTCGCCGGCGGTCCGCACCGGCTGCCGGTCGCGGGCCTCGCCGCCCGACCGGGGCTGGGGTACCGGGCCGCCCGTGGCGGCTCCGGCGTCCGGCCCGCCCGGCCGGTCGCCGCTCGACCCTGGGCGGTCGCGCGTGCCGGCTGGTCTCCTCGATGGCGCACAGCGCCCGC
>NZ_JBSGJR010000558.1:0-4585 GCF_053605645.1 Micromonospora sp. NPDC003776 | reverse complement strand
CGCAGCGCGGCGATCCGCGCGGCGCCGGCCAGCGCGGTGGGCGCCGCGCCGGAGGTGAGCACGGCGTCGGCCCCGAGGTCGATGATCTGATCGATCGCCCGGAGCTGGTCGCCGACCTCGTCGAAGGCCTTGTGCACGGTCACCGGCAGCGGTCCCGCCGCCTCGATCAGGCGCCGCAGCACGGGCAGGTCGAGGCCGCCGTCGGTGGTGAGCGCACCGACCACCACCCCGACCTCGATCCGGTGCGGGTTGGGCAGGGCGCGGACGGCATCGATGTCGGCGAGCATGACCTGCTCCTCGATCTCGCTGACCCGGAAGTCGCCGCCCCGGGGACGGATCATGACCCGTAGCCCCACCCGGCGCAATGTGCGCAGGGCCACCGCCACCGTCCCCAGGCTGGGGGTGGTGCCGCCCTGACCGAGATCGGCGCAGAGCTCCAGCCGGTCGGCCCCGGCCGCCTCCGCCACGAGGGCGGTCGGCGCGTCACTCACGCAGATCTCCACGGTGGTCATACGGCCGCCCCGACGGGTGCGGCCGCCGCCGGCGACTCGGGACGCAGCGGGAAGTGGCAGGCCACCTGGTGCCGGTCACCGGCCAGCGGCGGCTCGGTCTGGCAGATCTCCTGAGCGAGGGGGCAGCGGGTGCGGAACCGGCACCCGGTGGGCGGGTTCAACGCGCTGGGCAGCTCGCCCCGGATGGTGGCGCCGTCACGAGCGGTCGCGGCGTTCGGCGTGATCGAGGGGACGGCGTCGATGAGCGCCTGCGTGTACGGATGCCGGGCGGCCCGGACGACCTCCCGGGCGGGCCCGACCTCGACGAGCTTGCCGAGGTACATGACGCCGATCCGGTCCGCCATGTAGTCGACGACCGACAGGTCGTGGCTGATGAACACGTACGCCAGGCCGAGTTCGCGCTGCAGGTCCCGCATGAGGTTGAGGACCTGCGCCTGGATCGACACGTCCAGCGCGCTCACCGGCTCGTCGCCGACGATCAGCCGGGGTTGCAGGGCCAGCGACCGGGCCAGCCCGATGCGCTGCAACTGGCCGCCGGAGAACTCGTGCGGGTAGCGCTCCAGCACCCGCCGCGACAGCCCGACCTGGTCGAGCAGGGTGGCGATCCGGGCCCGCCGCGCCGGCCCGTCGCCCACCTTCTGGATTTCCAGGGGTTCGGCGAGGATGGCGTCGACGCGCATCCGCGGGTTCATCGCGGCGTAGCTGTCCTGGAACATCAGTTGGACCTGCCGGTGCATGCGGCGGCGCTCCCGGCCGGCCAGGCCGGCGAGGTCCGCGCCGTCCAGCAGGATCTGGCCGGCGGTCGGCCGCTCCAGTCCGACGGCCAGCCGGCCGACGGTGGACTTGCCGCAGCCGGACTCGCCGACCAGCCCGAAGGTCTCCCCCGGACCGACGTCGAACGACACGCCCGCCACCGCGCTCACCTCGCCGGCGGTCCGGCGCAGCAGCCCTCGGCCGTGCGCCGCGTAGTTCTTGACCAGCCCCCGCACCGACAGGACGGGGGTCGCCGCCGGCTCGCCGGCTCCGGCGGTCGGGCCGGCCGGCTCCGGCGCGGGCGCCACCCGTACCGGTGTCGGCAGGGTGACCGGTGCGGCCGGTGCCGCGGGCACCGGGTGCAGGCAGGCGTGCTGGTGCGCGCCCGCGGACAGCGGGATCTCGCTGCTGCGGCACTCGTCGGTGACGTGCCGGCAGCGGGGCGCGAACCGGCAGCCGGTCAGCGGCCGGGACAGGTCCGGCGGCAGCCCCGGGATGCTGTAGAGCCGGGCGTGCGCTCCGGTCTCCCGGATCGCCGACTCCGGGAGCGCCTCCAGCAGCGCCTCGGTGTAGCGGTGCCGCGGGGAGCGGAACAACTGCTCGGTGGCAGCGGTCTCCACCACCCGTCCGGCGTACATGACGGCGACCCGGTCGGCGCGGCCGGCGATCACCCCCAGGTCGTGGGTGACCAGGATGACCGCCATCCCGAACTCTTCCCGCAGGTCGTCGATGAGTTCGAGGATCTGCCGCTGGGTGGTGACGTCGAGGGCCGTGGTCGGCTCGTCGGCGATGAGCAGGCGCGGGGAGCAGACCAGGGCCATCGCGATGGCGACCCGTTGCCGCATCCCGCCGGAGAGTTCGTGCGGGTAGTTGTCGACGATCCGGTCGGGTCGCGGCATGCCGACGCGGCGCAGGATCTCGATGGTCCGCTCGCGGGCTTCCGCCTTGCCGACTCGCTGGTGCACCCGGAGCGGCTCGGCGACCTGTACCCCGATGCGCATGGTCGGGTTGAGGGAGGTGAGCGGGTCCTGGAAGACCATGCCCATCCGGACGCCACGGATCCGCCGTACCTCGTCGGCGGGCAGCGAGCGCAGGTCGCGGCCCTCGAAGAGGATCTGTCCCCCGGACACCCGGCCGCCGGACGGCAGCAGACCCATGACCGACAGGGCGGTCATCGTCTTGCCGCTGCCGGACTCGCCCACGACGCCGAGGGTCTCCCCCGGCATGACCTGGAGGCTGACGCCGTCGAGGGCGTGCACGGTGCCGCGGCGCAGCGCGATGTCGGTGTCGAGATCCCGCAGCTCCAGCAGGGGCTGGAGGGTCGATTCGCTCATGTTCTGCTCCTGCTCAGCGCCGCCGGAGGCGGACCTCGAAGGCGTCCCTCAGCCCGTCGCCGATGAAGTTGAAGGCGAGGACGATGAGGATGATGGCGATTCCCGGCGGGTACAGCAGCCACCAGTGGCCGCTGTAGGTGTCCGCCAGGCCGTCGGAGAGCATCCCGCCCCAGTTCGCGGCCGGCGGCGGGACGCCGAGGCCGAGGAAGGACAGGTACGCGACGTAGAGGATGGCGTCGGCGACCTGGAAGGTGGCGTTGACGATCACCGTTCCGATGGCGTTCGGCACGATGTGCCGGCGTACGGCACGGCCGCCGGTGCCGCCCATGCCCCGCATCGCCTGGACGTATTCCCGGGAGCGCAGGGTCAGTGCCTCACCCCGGACCAGGCGGGCCGGCCCCAGCCAGGCGAAGGCGCCGATGATTAGGATGAGCATCGGCACGCTCGGGGTGACGATGGCGGCCAGCAGCATGAAGAGGAACAGCGACGGGATCGACATCATCGCGTCGACCACCCGCATCATCGCCGCGTCCGCCCAGCCGCCGACGAACCCGGCGACGGCGCCCCAGAGGGTGCCCAGGGCGGTGGCGAGGATCCCGGCGGCGAGCCCGACGATGATCGAGGTCTGCCCGCCGAGCATGAGCCGCCCCAGCTGGTCGTAGCCGACCCCGTCGGTGCCGAGTGGATGCCCCTGCTCGCCGGGGGCCAGATGCACGGCCATGAGGTCGGTGTGCACCTGATCGGTGTGGTAGAAGAGCGGGCCGAGGAAGCAGATGCCGGCCAGCAGGATGAACAGGGCCAGGCCGACCAGGGCGAGCCGGTTCTCGCAGAAGACGACCAGACCCTGCCGCCAGAGGCCGTGTACCGGCGTCTCGGCCGCGTCGGCCGGCTGGTCGGGGGCGGTGCCGGGGCGGACCGCCGCGGAGAGTGTGCTCATGACTTGCTCCCACCGAGTCGGACCCGGGGATCGACGGCGGCGTAGAGCAGGTCGGCGATCAGCGCGCCGACGACCGTCGCGATCGAGATGATGACGGTGACACCGAGCAGGATCGGGAAGTCGCGCTTGAGCGCCGCCTGCCAGAACAGCTGCCCCATGCCGGGGAAGTTGAACAACGACTCGACGACCAGCGCCCCGCTGAACAGCGCGGGCAGGTACATCCCGAGCAGCGCGATGACCGGGAACAGCCCGTTGCGCAGCGTGTGGCGCAACACCACCCGCCGCTCGGAGAGGCCCTTGCTGCGGGCGGTGCGGACGTAGTTCTCGTTGAGGTTGTCGACCATGGCGGAGCGGACGTACCGCGAGTAGACCGCGATGGTGACGATGGCGAGCGTGACGGTGGGCAGGACCAGCCCGGCCGGATCGGCGAGCACCTCGGCGACCGTGAAGCCCTGCGGCGCCTCCGGCGGCAGGATCGGCCAGACCTGCGAGAACAGGATGATCATCATGAGGCCCATGAAGAAGATGGGCGTGGCGTACGCCAGCAGCGACAGCGAGGTGATGGCGTAGTCGGGCCACCGGTTGCGGCGTACCGCCTGGATGACGCCGAGCGGGACGGCCAGCACGATGGCGAGCAGGGTCGACAGCAGCGACAGCACCATGGTCTTCGGCAGCCGTTGGCTGATCGCCTCGACGACCGACTGGTTGAGCTGGTACGAGTAGCCGAGATCGCCGTGCAGCAGGCGTTGCACGTACATGCCGTACTGCTGGATCCAGGGCCGGTCGTAGCCCATCGCGTGGTTGAACGCCGCCAACTGCTCCAGCGTCGCCTCCTTGCCGAGCGTGGCCCGTGCCGCGCCGCCGGGCAGCAGATGCAGGATGAGGAACGCGATCACCGTGACGATCACGACGACGACGAGGGCCTGGCCCAGGCGCGTGATGAGGTACCGGACCACGTGGGCGGTTCCTCCTCCCCGGTCGGGGCCCCGGGGGGGGGGGGGGGGGGGCCCGGGGGGGGGCGCGGAGGGGGTGGGGGTGGGGCTGGCGCT
>NZ_JBSGJR010000557.1:0-4595 GCF_053605645.1 Micromonospora sp. NPDC003776 | reverse complement strand
CCGGGGCCGGTACGGCGGCGGAGGGACCGCCGGAGGCGGACGGGTCGAGCCCGCCCGGCACCGCCGGCGGCTGGTCGCCGGGGAGCGCCTGAGCGGCCTGGCCGGTGCCGGGTGTGGCCTTCAGCACCACCAGCGCGGTGGTGCTGGCGGCCAGGCCGGTGATCGCGAGGAGCGCGCGACGCATGGAGAGGACCTTCCTACAGTTCGAACGTGGCCAGGTGGATCTGCCGTCGGGGCACGCCGGCCCGCCGCAGCACCCGGACGGCCTCCTCGATCAGGCCGGACGGGCCGCACAGGTAGACGTCGCGCCGGGTCACGTCGGGCACCAGCCGGCGCAGCCCCTCCGGGCTCATCACCTGCCGCGGGCCGGGCTCGTGCCGGGAGCCGATGACGTACCAGACCGAGGTCTGGCGGGCCCGGGCGAACCAGTCGAGTTCGTGGTGCAGCAGCACGTCGTCGGGCGTACGGGCGCGGTAGATCACCGCCGCGCCCGGCGGCAGCTCCTCCAGCAGGGCCCGCAGCGGGGCGATGCCGCTGCCCCCGGCGATCAGCAGCGCCCGGTGCCGCTTGCGGTGCGCGGCGGTGAAGGTGCCGGACGGGCCCTCCGCCCAGATCCGGGTGCCCGGATCGAGGTCGCGCAGGTCGGCCGTGTGCGCGCCGACCACCTTCACGGTGAGCCGCAGCCAGCGCCCGTTGGCGGCGGCGGAGAGCGAGAACGGGTGGGACTGCCACCAGCAGCCGCGGGCGAGGAAGCGCCAGCGGAAGTACTGGCCGCCGAGCATCGGCAGCGAGTTGAGGTCGCGGCCGGTCAGGTAGATCGAGATGGTGTCCCGGCTCTCCGCCACCACCTCGGCGACCCGCAGCCGGTGCTTCAGGTTGAAGTGCAGCGGGGCGAGCAGCCGGCCCCACACCAGCGCGGCGATCACCAGCAGGTACGCGGCATACCAGCCGGTGCGCACCGGGCCCTTCGGGTAGAGCTCGGCGCCGTTGCTGAACTGGTGGGCGTAGCCGAGGAGGAGCACCGCGTAGCTGGCCAGGTGCAGCAGGTACCAGAGCTCGTACGGCAGCCGGGTGCGGATCGCCCGGATCGCGGTGAAGGCGACCGCGACCAGGATGCCGGCGGCGACGAACGCGGAGAGCATGTCCTGGTAGTCGCTGAGCATCACCCCGACCTCGGCGAGGATCGGGTGCTGCTCGGCCTGGGCGTAGGCGACCAGCAGGGTGGCCAGGTGGGCGAGCACGGCGACCAGCAGCGTGGCGCCGAGGTCGCGGTGCAGGCGGGAGATCCGCTCACCGCCGAGGCAGCGCTCCAGCACGGCCAGCCGGCTCATCATCAGCACCTGGACCAGCAGCAGGTAACCGCCGATCAGGCCGGTGATCCGGCCGACGGCGAGCAGCACGTCGCCGGTGGTGGCCAGGCCGCCCGCCGGGGTGTTCAGCCACCAGGGCAGCACGCTGAGCGCCAGGCCGGCCCAGAAGAGCGCGGCCAGGCCGCGCCGGGCGCCGGGCCCGCGCCGGGGCAGGCCCAGGTGCGCGGGTACGGCGGGCCCGGGCGGCGGGGCCGGGGCGGCCTGCTGTCGGGGCACGGCCCGGCCGCCGTACAAGGGGTCAATCCTCGTATGGCGGCCGTCGGTGTATGTGTCGGAAATATCCCTGTATATCATATGAACAACTTCATGGGGGAGAATTTCTGCCGGGGGAAGATCTTGTCCACCTGTGCCGACGTCAGGCCGAATCGCCCTTGGGCGACGGATCCGTAGACGTTGAACATGTTGTTGTATTCGGGTACGTCCCCGCTGTCCAGATCGTTCAACCCGTGCCACGACCCGAGCAGGGCCCCGGCGAGCTTACGCCCGCTGAGCAGAGTGATGACACCCCCGTGTCCGTGGTCGGTGCCGCCCTGGTTGGAGGCGACCCGCCGGCCGAACTCGCTGGACACCATGATCGTCACGTCGGCGGCCCAGTCCCCGAGGTCGGTGAAGAAGGCCGCCATGGCGGTGGCCAGCTCGTTGAGCCGGCGCCACAGCTGCCCGCCGTCGCGGGTGCCCTGGTTCTCGTGGGTGTCGTAGCCGCCCATCCCGACGGTGGCCACCCGGACGTTGGCCCCGCCCTTGATCAACTGTGCGAGCTGCTGGAAGGCGTTGCCCACGCCCTCGTAACGCACCCCGGCGGTTGGCTGATACGGCTTGGCCGCCAGCTTCCGCGCGGTGGCCAGCGCGCCCATCCCCTCCAGCACCGCGTCCTCGACCGGGTGGTTGATCCCGGTGAACAGGCCGCGGATCGCCTTCTCGGTCGCCGCGCGGTACCGGTCGTCGCCGTTGAGCCGCAGCTCGCCGACGCTGTTGAGGGAGAGCGCCCCGTTCACGCCGACCAGTGACCGGGGCAGCGTGCTGCCGATGCCGACGCTGCGGAACGCGGTGCCCTTGCCGAGGGCGTCGGTCAGGCTGTCCAGCCAGCCGCGGCCCCCGGTCTCGCTGGGCAGGCCGCCCAGGTTGCAGGCGTCGGCGGCCTGGAAGTGGCTGCGCGACAGCCGGGGGTCGGAGACCGCCGGCACGAAGCCGAGCTGCCCGGCCCTGAGCCACTTCTCCAGCGGGGCGAAGGCGCTGGTCAGCTTGAAGCCCCGGCCGATCGCCAGCGAGTCGTCGCCGAGCAGCAGGTCGGGGCGGCCTCTGGTGAGCACCGGGTCGTCGGCCGGGGCGACCAGGCTCAGCCCGTCCAGCCCGCCGTAGAGGAAGACGTGGATCAGGGTGCCGGTCCTCGTCGCGCCGAACGACGCCGACGTGGTGACGAACTGGGCGGTGGCCAGGGCGGTGGCGGTGGCGGCGGCGCCGGCCACGAAGGTGCGGCGGGTGACGCCGCGGCCGTCCCGCTGGGCCTCCTCCAGCTCCTCGAGGCGGCGGTACCGGTCGGCCTCGGCGGCGTTCTCGGCCGCGACGATGTCCGCCTCCGCGCGCAGCAGCGCCTCGGCCGGGTTGTCGGCCAGCCGCCGCAGGTCGGGGCATTCGGGGTGCAGGGGGTAGGGGTTCACGCTCATCTCCATCGAATGCCTCACCGGAGGTGGTGCTGGGGGGACGCGAGGATCGCCCGCGCGACGGCGGCGATGGCCCCGTTGAAGGTGGCGTCGACCTTGCTGCTCGGCGTCACACCGGCGACGCCGAGCACGAGCGCCTTCTCCCGGGCGCTCAGTTTCTGGTGCACCAGCCGCAGCGCCAGCGCGTCCAGGTACGCCCCGGCGGTGGCCGGTGGCCGGGCGACCAGCCGCTCCGGCCTGGCGTACGTGAACTCGGTGCGCCAGCCGGCGAGCAGGTCGCCGGCCTCGTTCCAGCCGTCCACCATGGTCCCGGCCGAGGTCCAGGCGACGTAGACGTCCGCGTACCCGTCCGGGGTGGGCTTGCCCATCGGGTACTGCCCCAGCTCGCGCAGCTTGTCCTGGACCTGCCGCAGCCCCTGGGCGAATGGGGTCCGCCGCCCGTCCCCCTTGAACTCCGGGGACGCGTTCGGCCCCACCCCGAGCGCCCGGTACGTGGCGACCAGGTACTCCATCGGGCGGCGTACCTTCTGGCCGACCGCGGCCCAGAACTCCGACGAGCTGAACATCGTCGCCAACACCGGGCGGATCTGGCCCCGATTGGTGGTGTAGGCCTTGGCCAGCCGGTCCACCAGGGACTTCGGCGGGGTGTCCGAGACGAACCGGGTGGCCAGGTTGCGGGCCACGTAGCCGGCGGTGGACGGGTGCAGCGCGAGGTACCGGATGTACTGGTCGATGACCTTGTCGGCGGCCCTGGGGTCGGCCGAGGTGTTGGCGTGGCTGAAGCCGAGGATCTTCACCTTGCCGAGGTAGTGCTGGTCGGCGCGGAAGACGTACCTGGTGTTCTCGACGCCGCGGCCGGTCTGCAGCAGGGCGGCCTGGCGGACGTCCTTCTCGGTGTAGCCACCGTCCACACCGACCGAGTACAGCTCCAGGTTCTCCCGGGCCAGGTTCTCGTTGACCGCGTCCTTGCGGGAGTCGTTCTGGTTCAGGTAGAGCAGCAGGGCCGGATGCTTGTTGGCGGCCACCAGCATGTCCGGGTAGCTGCCCAGGGCGTGCTTGCGGATGACGTCCCGGTCGAACGCGTTGCGGTAGATCTCGCCGCCGTCGAAGTCGGCGGCGACGTGCAGGAAGTCGTTCCAGAAGTCGACCATCACCTCGAAGAGCTGGCGGTCGGACCAGATCTGGCGGGCGATGGTCGCGTCGATCGTCTCCCGCGCCGGGTCGACGCCCCGCTCGTTGAGCTGGTCCCGCTGGTCGCGCAACTGCTGCGGGGTCAGCTTGAGCGAGGGCAGCTCGGCCAGCTTCAGCTCCGCCTTCGTCGGGGCGATCTTCTCCGGCTCCAGTTGCTCACGCAGCCAGTCGTCGATGCCGAGCCGCCGGATGTCGGCGAGGGCCTTCGGCGTGGCCCCGAAGGTCGCCCGGCTGGCCAGGTGCCGGATGGGGTCCTTGGCCAGCACCGTCCGGACGGTCACCGGGGTGGCCGCGGCGGCGGCCGCCGGGCTGGCGAAGACCCGGCCGCCGGACGGCGAGTTGCGCTTGAGGGCCGCGCCGGCCCGGGAGCCCA
>NZ_JBSGJR010000556.1:0-4596 GCF_053605645.1 Micromonospora sp. NPDC003776 | reverse complement strand
CGCGACGCCGCCGGTGGCGGCGGCCAGCAGGGCGGCCAGGGCGACCTTCGCGCCGAGCAGGCTGGTGAGCAGCCGTCGCTCCGGACGGGACACGAGCACCGTCGCCGAGCCGGCACGCGCCAGGCGGAACGCCTGGAGGGCGGCTCCCTCGCCGGTCAGTTCGTGCGGGTGGGGGGCGGCGCGGACGGCGGCCAGGAGTCGGACGAGCACCTCCGGACCGCCCTGCGCGTCGGCGACAGGACCGACGAGCAGGCGCTCGACGGTCTCCTGGTCCATGCGGTGTGCGTTCATCTCGTGTCGATCAGCGCCACCGCCGCTCGTGACGTCACATCGGCGCGCGGCCCGCGACCCGATGTCGGGCAGTGAGGTCGGTCACTGCGCTTCAGCCCATCGTCTTCGCCCCGTCGATCGACTCGCGGAGGATGTCCGCGTGGCCGGCGTGCTGCGCGGTCTCCGCGATCAGGTGCAGCAGCACCCGGCGGACGGACCAGCTCGCCCCCGGCTCGAACCACGGGGCGACCGGCAGCGGGTGCGCCGCGTCCAGGTCGAGGGTGGCGATCAGCGCGTCGGTCGCCGCGGCCACCCGGTCGAACTCGGCGAGCAGCCCGGCGAGGCTCTCGCCCGGTGCCATCCGGAACTGGCCGACCCAGTCGATCGGCTCGCTCTCCATCGCCTCGGCGCCGCCCACGGCGAACCGCATCCACCGCTCCTCGGTGGTCGCCACGTGCTTGATCAGCCCGCCGAGGCAGAGCTCGCTGACCGTGCTCCGGGTGGCGGCCTGCTCGTCGGTCAGGCCCTGCACGGTCTGCCGGAGGAAGCCACGGTGCCGGCGCAGCGAGGCGAGCAGGTCCGCCTGCTCGCCGGTGCGGATCTGGTCGGAAACACTCATGCCGCCTGCCTTTCCCTTGAGGATCGAGGACACCGTACGTCCGGCCACCGACACTTCATGCCGGCCACGCCCCACCGTCCTCCGGTTGCCGATTCGTCCGGATCGCGGTGCACTGAATTACATGGGTGTCATCAAGGTGGGCACGTCCTCCTGGGCCGATCAGCTGCTGGTCCGCTCCGGCTGGTATCCCCGCGCCGTCAACACCCCCGCCGGCCGGCTCGGCTTCTACGCGGAGCGGTTCGGCCTGGTCGAGGTGGACACGTCGTACTACGCGGTCCCGCTGCCGGAGACCGTCGAGGGCTGGGTGGCGGCCCCCCCGCCCGGGTTCACCTTCGACGTCAAGGCGTTCCGCCTGTTCACCGGCCACCACACGCCGGTCGCCGCGCTGCCCCGGGAGTTGCGGCCGGCGGGCGGCGCGAGCCGGATCCGCTGGCGCGACCTCCCCGCCGGGGCGTACGACGAGCTCTGGGACCGGTTCCACGCGGCGCTGGCGCCGCTCGCGGCGGCCGACCGGCTCGGCGCGGTGCTGCTCCAGTTCCCGCCCTGGCTGGCCCGCGGCGACGCGGCCAAGCAGCGGATCCTCGCCGCGGCCCGGCGGTGCCGGCCCTTCCGGGTGGCCGTCGAGCTGCGGCACTCCTCCTGGTTCCTCGACGACGCGGTGGTCGACACGGTGACGTTCCTGCGCGAGCACGGCCTCGGGTACGTCTGCGTGGACATGCCGCAGGGGCATGTCTCGTCGGTGCCACCGATCCTCGTCGCCACCACGGACCTCGCGGTGGTCCGGTTCCACGGACACAGCGCGGCCTGGGAGAGCGGCGACAAGCAGGAGAAGTTCCGGTACGCGTACGGCGCGGAGGAGTTGCGCCGCTGGTCCGAGCTGCTGCACGAGCTGGCCGACCAGTGCGCCGAGCTGCACGTGCTGATGAACAACTGCTGCGACGACCAGGCTCCCCGCGACGCCGCCCGGCTCGCCGAACTGCTCGGCGTCGCGCCTGCCGGCCAGCCGGCCGCCGCCGGCTCCTGACCCGGCCGGCGGGTTTCCCCCGGGCCTCGCCGGGTACCGGCGGTGCCGAGGAGCGAGGCGAGGAGGCGGGAGTGGACGAGCGGCGGGACGAGCCGGTGACCCGGGGGGACGACCGGGATCCCCGGGCCACCCGGGAGGCCGAGGAGGCGCACGGCGGCAGCATGGCGCCGGGCCTGGTGGACGACACCGGCCACCCGGTGACCGAGGCGCCGGAGGCGCGGAACGAGCCGCCCGCGATGGGCGCGCCGGGGGAGGACGGCACCGGCTCCTGACCGGTGCCGCCCGGGTCCCTCCGGCAGGACCCGGCGGGCATCAGCCGCGGCGGCGGAACCCCTCCGGATGCATGCCAGTGGCCTCCTCCAGCGCGTTGTCCGGCAGGTCCTCGCCAGCCCTGTCGTCCGGGAAGGTACGGCCGGACGGCGCCGGGTCCGGCGGCGCGCCCGGCCCCGCTTCGGGATAGCGGGTGGGCTCCACGGAGCCGAACCCGTGCCGACCGGCCTTCGGGCCGTCCGGCGCGGCGCCCGCCGCGCGGCGCTCCCCGCGCCGTCCCTCCGGGACCGCGGTCTCCTCGCTGCCCTCGTCCATCGGGTCGTCCTCGCCCGCGCCCCACGGCGGATCCGCGGCGAAGCCGTCGCTGGTGCCCCATGGCGCGGCCGACTCCGGTCCCTCGCCCGTACCTGCTCGGTCCTTGCTGGTCATGACCACCTCACCTGGCTGCGTTCCCGTGCCGCTGAATGCCCGGCGACCAGCCGGTCAGGCCGTGCGCCGGATTCGGTCCCGGCACGTCGCGTGGCCGGCGATCCACCCCGATGTGAATCGCCGGCCACGCGACGGGTCACCGGCCCGCCATCATCAGGCGTCGCTTGGCCACGCCCATCGCGGCCATCCCGCCCATCGCCTTCGGCCCCGGCGAGACCGCGGCGGCGACCTTCCCGAGCGCCATCGGCGTGGACACCAGCCCACCCGCCCGCCCGAGCAGGCCCCGGAACACCTGGCCCGGCCTCTGCTGCTCGCTCATGTACGCGGTCACCACCACCAGCGCGCCGGTCAGCGCCGGGATCGCCCACTGGAGCAGCTTCATCTGCCGCTGACTGGCGGCGACGTTCGCCGGGGTCTGGTAGTTCGGTTCGGTGGCCCCCTCGACGGGCGGGCCGCCCGCCCGCTCGAGCTTCATGCCGACCAGCCGGCTGTAGCCGGTGACCGCCAGCGCGCCCACGGTCAGCGCGGTCTTCACCGCGCTCATCCGGGCCACCCCCGACTGGGCGGCGACCCGCGGGCTCTCGGTGACCAGCTCGCCGACCGCGCCGGCCAGGTGGGCGCCGATCGCCGCCGCATTGACCGGGGTCCACCGTGCCCAGCCCGCCGACGCCACCGGCAGCCGTTTCGTGGAGTCGTCGAGCTGTGCCGCCGCCCCGTTGACGCCGAGCGCACCCATCAGTGAGCCGCCGAACCAGGCCGCCAGGCCCAGATCGTGCATGGAGCGCAACGCCGTGTGCCGTTCGGACATCTGATCCCCCTCCGCCGTGTTCGGGCGGTGCCGCATACCCGCCCTGCGGCCGGCTACGCGCCCGAATTCGGGGGAGGGCTCAGCGGCGCGGCACGGCGGCGGCGAACGCGGCCACCCGGGCGGCGAGCGGGGTGGCGGCGCGTACCCAGGTGAAGTGGTCCAGCGGGGCGCCCGCCTCGGCGACGGTGTAGCGGTGCCGGGTCACCGGGGCGGCGGCCAGCTTGCCGCAGAGGTGGTCCAGCGTCTCGTGCGGGGTGTACTGGTCGTCGTCCACGCTCACCGCCAGCACCGGCGTGCGTACCTCGGCCACCGCCGCCTCGGCGTCGACCCCGTCCAGCGCCGGGAACCGGCCGGTCCGCGCGGTGTACGCCCAGTCCCGGATCACCCCGCGCGCCTGCCGGCCGCCGAAGCCCCAGCCGGGCCAGACGCCGAGCAGCCGGGCCACCGCGGCGATCCCCTGGGTGTACGGCAGCACGCCCCAGCCGCGCCGCCCCGGGTACCCGCGCCACCAGGGGATGCCGACCGCCACCAGGGCCAGCCCGTCCACCCGGTCGGCGTCGTGCAGGGCCTGGTGCAGCACGGCGACCTGCCCGCCGAGGGAGTGGCCGAGCAGCAGGCGGGTGCGCCCGTCCAGCCGCGGCTTGAGCGCGTCGAGCACCGCGCCGACGTCGCCGGCCAGCTCGGCGTAGCCGTAGCGGCAGGTACGGGCGGGGGCCGGGGTGCTCTCGCCGGTGCCGCGCAGGTCGGCCACGATCACGGCGAGGCCGGCGTCGCGCAGCGCGGCGGCCAGCGGCCGGTAGTAGCGCGCCCGTACGCCCATCGCCGGCCAGATCACCACCACCGGCGCACCGGGCGCGCCGGCCGGCTCCGGGTAGACCTGGACGCCGATCCGCGCCCCGTCGACGTCCACGAACTCCTGGGTGTACTCCGCGCTCACCGGCCCAGCGTACGGCGGAAGGCTACCGGCGGGTAGCAAAGGGGGTGGCTCAGCCGCGGGCGGGGACGGCGGCCGGCGCGGCCCGGCGGGGCCCGGCCGAACGGGGCGCGGGCGGGCGGCGGAGCGCGGCGGCCCGCTCCACCCGGTCCACCGCGGCCAGCACGGCGGGCACGTCCAGCTCGGCCAGGGCCGGGTGCAGCACGGTGCCCTCGCCGGCCGGCCGGGGGCCCACCCACAGC
>NZ_JBSGJR010000555.1:0-4603 GCF_053605645.1 Micromonospora sp. NPDC003776 | reverse complement strand
CGCCGCGCTCACCGGCGCCGGCGCCCGGGTCGTCGGGCTGGACCTGCACGCCGACGAGGACGCCGGCCTGCCGGTGCTCGGCTGCGACCTGACCGACCCGGTCGCGGTGCCGGCGGCCGTGGCCGCCGCCGTGGACCGGCTCGGCGGACTGGACCTGCTGGTCAACAACGCCGGTGTCGGCGGGCCCGCCCCCGCCGAGCTGCCCCCCGAGGAGGTGGTCCGCCAGCAGTTGGAGGTCAACCTGCTCGCCGCCTGGCGGACCACGGCGGCGGCGCTGCCCGCGCTGGAGGCGGCCCGCGGCCGGGTGGTCTTCGTGGCCAGCCGGATGGCCGTGCTGCCGCTGCCCCTCGCGGCCGCGTACGGGGTGAGCAAGCGGGCCCTGGTCGCGTACGCCGACGCGCTGCGCCACGAGGTCGGCACCCACGTCGGGGTCAGCGTCGTCTACCCCAGCATGGTCGCCTCACCGATCCACGACAGCACCGCCCAGGCCGGGCTGTCGCTGAGCGGGGTGTCCCGGCTGGAACCGGTGGACGGGGTGATCGCGGCGATCCTGCGGGCCGCCACCGCCCGCCGGGCGCCCCGGGACGTCGCCACCACCACCCGGGGACGCGTCGAGCTGGCCCTGGCCCGGCACGCGCCGGCCCTCGCCGACCGCATGGTGCGCCGTACCGTCGCCGGGCGGATCGCCGCCGGTGACCTGGACGGCGCGGCGCTCGCGGCCGGCATGGTCCGGCGGCACCGGGACGCCCGCCGGTAGGGTGCCGGCATGCCACAGTCGCCCTACATCGCCCGGATGCGCCGCCACATCGGACACGACCTGCTGATGCTCTACGGCGTCAGCGGCGTGGTCACCGACGACGCCGGGCGGCTGCTGCTGGCCCGCCGCGGCGACAACGGCCGCTGGTCCGTCCCGGCCGGCATGGTCGACCCCGGCGAGCAGCCCGCCGACGCGCTGCTGCGCGAGGTGTACGAGGAGACCGGCGTCAAGGTCGAGATCGACCGGATCGGTGGCGTGGCCACCCACCCGGTCGTCTACCCCAACGGCGACGTCTGCGAGTACCTCAACGTCTGGTTCCACTGCCGGGCCGTCGGCGGCGCGCCCACGGTGGACGGCGACGAGTCCCTCGCGGTCGACTGGTTCGCCCCGGACGACCTGCCCGACCTGGACGACTGGTCCCGGCTGCGGATCAGCACCGCGCTGCGCGCGGACCGGGCCGCCTGGTACGCCGCGCCGGGCGAGCACCACCCGGCCCTGCACCAGCCCGACAACCTGTGACCTGACGGCGCGAAGGCCACCTCGACCGGCCGTCCCGGCGACAGCGCCACCACCCCGTGCCCCGACCGGCGGGGGCGGTGTCCGGGCGGCCGTGCCCGGCGTGCCGGGCGACGCCGGCGATGGTGACCTGGTCACCGGCGGTACGCGCGCTCACCGGGCGGACCCGTACCGGCCGGCGGCGGGCACACCGGCCGGGGCCGCGGCGGTGACGGCGACGACGCCGACCAGGCGTACGTCCCGGGCGGAGCGACCGACCAGCAGCGTGTGGCTGGCGTCCTCCACCACCATGGCCCGGGCCGTCTCGTCCCACCAGGCCAGCTCGTCGGTCCGCAGGCGCAGGGTGACCCGGGCGCTCATCCCGGGGTCGAGGGTGACCCGGGCGAAGTCGCGCAGCTGCCGCAGCGGCTGCTTGACCCGGGAGCGACGCTGCCGGGTGTAGAGCTGCACCACCTCGGTGCCGGCGCGGGTGCCGGTGTTGGTGACCTCGACGCTCACCTCGACCTCCTCGCCGGCGTGCACCGCGGTCGCGCCCAGCCGCAGGTCGGCGTAGTCGAAGCGGGCGTAACTGAGCCCGTGCCCGAACGGGTACAGCGGCTCGCCCCGGTGGTACAGGTAGGTGGCGTCGGCGCCGATGATGTCGTAGTCGAGCAGGTCGGGCAGGTCGGCGGTGTCGGCGTACCAGGTCTGGGTGAGCCGGCCGCCCGGGTCGGCGTCGCCGAGCAGCACGTCGGCCAGCCCGTTGCCGTGCTCCTGACCGCCGTGCGAGGTCCACAGCACCGCCGGCAGGTGCTCCTGCGCCCAGCCCACCGCGTACGGGTAGCTGCTGGTCACCACCAGCACGGTGCGCGGGTTGGCGGCGTGCACGGCGCGCAGCAGCGCCTCCTGCCCGGCCGGCAGGGCCAGCTCGACCCGGTCCTCGGTCTCCCGGCCGTTCGCCAGGGGATGGTTGCCGAGCGCGACCACGGCCACGTCCGCCGCGGCGGCCAGCGCCGCGGCCTCGGCGGCACCGTCGGCGACCAGCTCGGCGGTGAACACGGCCGCGGCCGCGACGTCGGCCCCGACGGCCAGCCGCCCGTCGCCGTCCACGGTGACGTACCGGTCGGTGGCCAGGTGGTGCAGCAGCGCGGTGCCGTCGGGGCGGTGCTGGAAGCGGAAGGTCTCCCGGACCACCCAGCCGCCCGGGCCGGGCCGGTCGTTGACCAGCTCGCCGGTGTCCCGCACGCCGACGTGCCGCCCGTTGCCGACGGCGCGCAGCGCGACCACACCCTGCCCCCAGTCGAAGACGTCGAACGCGGTGGCGTCACCGTCGAGGGTCAACGGTCCACCCTCGGCGGTGCCCGGGCCGTGCACGTGCCGGTCGCCGACGCGCAGGGTGATCCGGTCGGCGCCGGAATGGGTGGTCACCTCGGGCAGCCGGGTGGCCAGTCCGGCGTAGGCGCTGACCGCGTACGGCAGCGTGCCGCCGTACCAGTCCTCGTGCACCGCGTCGGCGAGCGGGCCGAGCACGGCGACCCGGGACGTGTCGGCGGGGGACAGGGGCAGCAGGCCGTCGTTGCGCAGCAGCACCACCGACTGGCGGGCCGCCTCCCGGGCCAGTTCCCGGTGCGCCGGGCAGTCGACCACGTCGGCGTACGGGTCCTGGGCGGGCGGGTCCAGGTCGCCCAGGCGCAGCCGGAGGGTGAGGAGCCGCCGGACCGCCCCGTCCACGTCGGACTCGGCGATCAGCCCGCGGTGCAGCGCCTCGGTCAGTCGGGCCACGGTGGCCGTGCCGTCCCGGTCGTCCTCGGTGAAGCAGTCGATCCCGGCGCGTAGCGCGGCGGCGAAGCCCTCCACGTGGTCGGGCAGGTGGGCCTGCACACCGGCGAGGTGGCCGACCGCCCCGGCGTCGCCGACCACCACGATCTCCTCGTCGGCCCAGCCGCGCAGCTCGCCCACGATGAGCGGGCTCAGGTGCGCCGGCACGCCGTTGACCCGGTTGTAGGAGGCCATCACGGCGACCGCCGCGCCGGCGGCGAGCGGGGCGCGGAAGGCGGGCAGCTCGTACTCGTGCAGCACCCGCGGCGGCAGGTCGCTGGAGGTCGTGGCCCGGTCGGTCTCGTCGTTGTAGCCGAGGAAGTGTTTGAGGGTCGGCGCGGTGCGCAGCCGGGTCGGATGGTCCCCGCGCAGCCCCCGGCCGTACGCGGTGGCCAGCCGCCCGGTCAGCCACGGGTCCTCGGACCAGCCCTCCTCGTTGCGTCCCCGGCGCGGGTCGCGCAGCGGGTTGACCACCGGCGCCCACACGTTGAGGCCGACCCGCTGCGGATCCGCCTGGTGCTTGGCGCGTACCTCGTCGCCGACGGCGGCGCCGATCGCCCGGACGAGTTCGGGGTTCCAGGTGGCGGCCAACCCGACCGGCTGCGGGAAGACGGTGGCCGGGCCGAGCCAGGCGACGCCGTGCAGCGCTTCCGTGCCGGTGCGGAACGGCGGCAGCCCGAGCCGGGGCACCGGCGGCTGCCACTGGTGCAGCAGGCCGAGCTTCTCCGGCAGGGTGAGACGGGCCAGCAGGTCGTCGAGGCGGTGCGGGGTGCGGTCGGACATGGCGAGGTGCCTTCCGTAGGGCGTACGGTGCGGCCCGACGGTGGGTCGAAGCCTTCGACGACGTCGTGACGAGTGGCGGCGCGCATGGTGGAAGAAGGCGGTCGTCGGCCCGGACGCTGGTGAAGCGCTTCGACGACCGCGGGAAGGAAAAGACCCCCGACTGCCCTGTGCCGGAGTGGCCGTACCGAGGCTGGCACCCGGACACCGATCCGGTCAAGGCCCGGCCGCCAGGCGTCCTCCGTCCGGCGTGGACGGAGCGGGTCGGCTGTCTACGCCACCGGCAGCCGCCCGGCCTCGACCGTGGCGAGGGCGGCGGTGGCGCCACCCAGCGCGCTGGCCGCCGCGCCGAGCGTGCTGGCCTCCAGCCGGGTGCCGCCGCCCTGCGGCGCGAGGGTGCGGGCGGCCAGCTCCGCCCGGGCCGCCGGCAGCAGCCACGGCGCCAGCGCGGCGAAGTGCCCACCGACCACGACCACCTGCGGGTCGAGGAGATTGGCCAGGACGGACACCCCGTGACCGAGGTGCCGGCCGACCTCGGCGAGGCCGGCCAGCGTGCTCTCGTCGCCGGCGCCGGCGAGGGCCTGGATCCGGTCGATCTCCGGCAGGTAGTCGGTGACCGGGCCGTCCCGCTCGGCGTCGGGCAGCACCCGGCGGACCACCGCGTCCACGCCGGTGAGCGCGGCGAGGCAACCGCGGCGGCCGCAGGCGCAGTGCGGGCCGCCCGGGTCCAGCGGCACGTGGCCGACCTCTCCG
>NZ_JBSGJR010000554.1:0-4625 GCF_053605645.1 Micromonospora sp. NPDC003776 | reverse complement strand
CGACGGATCCCGGCCTCCCGACGACGCAAACTCCTTGATCAACTCGCCGGGCGGGCGGGGATGTCGGCCGGGGGGCGGGGGGTGGGGACTCGGGGTGGGGTGAGGGTGGGGGTCAGGCCGGTGGGGAGGCCGGTGAGGGCGGGGTGGCCGGTGCGGTCTACCGTCACGGTGACCGGGGCGCCGGCGATGCGCAGGTTCTCCGCGGCGAGGGCGCCCAGCTCGGGGCCGGCCAGCGGGTCCAGGCGCACCCGCCCGCCCGGCACGTCGGGGTAGAGGCCGACGCCGGCCTGGAGCAGCAGCACCGCGGCCGCCGCCGACCAGGCCTGCGGGTGGCAGGCCGCCGGGTACGGCACGGGACGGCCGAGCACCGCCCGGTCGTCGCCGCCGTACAGCTCGGGGAGGCGGTAGTCGAACGCCTCGGCGGCGCCGAGCAGGCCCTCGGCCAGCCGGAGCGCGGCCTCCCGGTGTCCGGCCCGGGCCAGCCCACCCAGCACGATCGCGGTGTCGTGCGCCCAGATCGAGCCGCAGTGGTACGACAGCGGGCTGAACCCGGCGTCGTCCGTGGACATGGTGCGCAGCCCGAAGCCGCCGGCCAGCGCCTCGGTGGCGAGCAGCGTGGCCACCTGCGCCGACTCGGCGTCCGACAGCAGCCCGGTGCCGAGCAGGTGGCCGATGTTGCTGGTCAGCGAGTCCACCGGGCGCTTGTCCCGGTCCAGCGCCAGCGCGGGCTGGGGCCCGTACCCGCCGTCGACCCAGAACGCCTCGCGGAACCGGCGGGCCAGCCGGTCCGCGTAGCCGCGCCAGCGGTCGCCGCCGGGGCGGCCGAAGGCGTCCAGCAGGTCCGCCCCGTTCACCGCCGCCTGGTACGCGTACCCCTGCACCTCGGCCAGCACGATGGGCGGCTCGGCCAGCCGGCCGTCCCGGTAGCGGATCGAGTCGCCGGAGTCCTTCCAGCCCTGGTTGGCCAGGCCGTGGCCGGTGGTGTCGACGTACTCGACGAAGCCGTCGCCGTCGGCGTCGGCGTGCTCGCCGAGCCAGCCAAGCGCGGCCTCCAGGTGCGGCAGCAGGGGCTCGACCTGCTCGGCGGGGAGACCCCAGCGCCAGGCGTCGTGCAGCAGCCCCACCCAGAGCATGGTGGCGTCGACCGTCCCGTAGTACGCGGGCGGCAGCCGCAGCCCCCCGTCGGCCAGGGTGAACTCGTGCCGGCGCAGCTCGTGCAGGATCTTGCCGGGCGCCTCGCCGGTGGCCGGGTCGACCCGGGCGCCCTGCCGGCGGGCGAGCACCCGCAGCGTGCCGGCGGCCAGGTCGGTGCCGAGCGGCAGCATCATCCGGGCGGCCCAGAGGCTGTCCCGGCCGAACAGGGTGAGGAACCAGGGCACCCCGGCGCCCAGGAAGACGTCCCCGGGGTGCGCGGGCTCGACCAGCCGCAGCCCGCGCAGGTCGGCCAGGGCCCGGTCGAGCAGCCGGACCAGCCGGCGGTCGTCGGCGCGTACCTCCGGGGTGGACCAGCCGGGGCCGGCGGGCGGGGCGGCCACCACGGCCTTCGGGTCGGTGACGGCGAGCCGCCAGCGCAGCGTCACGGACTCGCCGGTGGCGAGGGCGACCGGCCAGCTCAACCGGGGGGCGGTGGCCCGCTCGCCGGCGGCGTCCACGGTGGCGGCCACGCCGGTCACCGTCACCGTGACGCCCTCGGCGGCCCACTGGACCTGGCCGGGTTCGCCGGCCTTGGCCTCCAGCGCCACGCCGCTCCCGCCGGACTTGACCAGCTCGATCGGGGCCAGGTCGCAGCCGAGGTCGACGCTGACCGTGGCGCGGACCGGGGCGGCGGCGGTGGACGAGACGACGATCTCCTCGGTGACCCCGTGCGGCCCGGCCTGCCGGGTGCGGTCGATCCGGACGGTCGGGTCGGGGGTCGGGTCGCCGAGCCAGCGGGCCAGGCCGACGAAGCGGGCACCGTGCGACCCGGCCGTGCCGCGGGTCAGGGCCTCCGGTTCCCGGTCGTCGACCCGCAGCTCGGCGCGGGAGAGCACGCGGGCGTCGGCGTGGAAGACGCCCTGCACGCCGCTCGGCCGGATCTGGCCCGCCGCGTCGCCCAGCGCGCTCGTGGGGGCGTGCACCACCCCGACCAGGTCGTGCAGGAGGGGTTGCAGGTGGCGTTCGGACAAGGGGGAACTCCCGGTGCTGATCGTGGCCGGAGACGTCTTGACAGATGCCGCCGGCCCGGTGCAAAGTGCGAAACATTCCAGAAACTTTGAACGATCTAATCCTGCCGTATCCAAATTGGATCGTTCAAGGGTGGCGAGAGGGATTTAGTGGCTGAAAAGGTGACCATCGCGACTGTGGCCCGGCATGCCCAGGTCAGCCGGCAGACGGTCTCCAACGTGCTCAACGCGCCGCACATCGTCCGCGAGGAGACGCGGCGGCGAGTGCAGGAGGCCATCGCCGCGCTCGGCTACCGGGCCAACCAGGCCGCCCGGCAGATGCGTACCGGCCGGTCCCGGCTCATCGCCGTCCGCATCGAACCCACCCGGGACGGGATCAACGGCTCCGTGCTCGACCGGTTCCTGCACGGCCTCACCGAGACCGCCGACGCCGCCGGCTACCGGGTCCTGCTCTACACCGCCCGCGACGACGACCACGAGATCGCCACCTACGACGACCTGCTCGGCGCGTACGACCTGGACGCGTTCGTGCTCACCGGCACCAAGCACGGCGACCCGCGCACCGCGTGGCTCGCCGAGCGGGAGGTGCCCTTCGTGACCTTCGGCCGGCCCTGGGACGCCCCCGAGGCGCACCCCTGGGTCGACGTCGACGGCGCCGCCGGCACCGCCCAGGCCACCCGGCGGCTGCTCGACACCGGCCACCGCCGGATCGCCTTCCTCGGCTGGCCCGCGGGCTCCGGGGTCGGCGACGACCGGCGGGCCGGCTGGCGTACCACCCTGGCGGCGGCCGGCCTGGACGGCGCCGCACCGGACCGGGCGACCGAGGACGGCATCGCCGAGGGGGAGCGGGAGATGCGGCACCTGCTCGCCCACGACGCACCGCCGACCGCGGTGGTCTGCGCCAGCGACTCGCTCGCCCTCGGCGCGCTCCAGGCGGCCCGCGACGCCGCGACCCCGGTGGCCGTCATCGGCTTCGACGACACCCCGGTCGCCGCGGCGGTCGGGCTGAGCAGCCTCAGCCAACCCCTCGGAGCCGCCGCCGCCCGCTGCGTCGAACTGCTCACCGGCCTGCTCGACGGCCAGCCCACCGACCCCCATGTGCTGCTGACCCCCACGCTCGTGCTCCGGCACACCGCGTGAACCGCATCCCCCACCAGGAGAATGAGATGACACCACGCACCCTCACCCGGGCGGCGGTCGCCGGCTTCGCCGCCGTCGCCCTGTTCGGTACCGCGGCCTGCGGCAGCGGCTTCGACGACAAGGGCGGCGACGCCAAGCAGTCCAGCGGCCCGGCCAGCCTGCAGATCATGATCGGCTCGTCCGGCGACGCGGAGACCAAGGCGGTCCAGGACGCCGCCGCCAAGTGGGCGTCCGCCACCGGCAACACCGCCACCGTCACCCCGGCCCAGGACCTGGTCCAGCAGCTCGGCCAGGCGCTCGCCGGCGGCACCCCGCCGGACGTCTTCTACGTCGACGCCAGCCGCTTCGCCGACTACGCCAGCGTCGGCGCGCTGGAGCCGTACGGCGACAAGATCAGCAACCCGGACGACTTCTACGAGAGCCTGCGCACCGCCTTCACCTACGACGGCAAGTTCTACTGCGCGCCCAAGGACTTCTCCACCCTCGCCCTGGAGATCAACACCGACCTGTGGGCCAAGGCCGGGCTGACCGACGCCGACATCCCGACCACCTGGGACCAGCTCACCGCCACCAGCCAGAAGATCAAGGCCAAGGGCCTGGTGCCGCTCGCGCTGGGCGACACCCGGGACCGGATCGGCGCGTTCCTGGTGCAGAACGGCGGCTGGCTGCTCAGCAAGGACGGCAAGCAGCCCACCGCCGACACCCCGGAGAACCTGGCCGCCCTCCAGTACGTCAAGAGCCTGCTGACCAACGGCTACGCCCGCTACCCGAAGCAGCTCGACGCCGGCTGGTCCGGTGAGGCGTTCGGCAAGGGCAAGGCCGTGATGACCATCGAGGGCAACTGGATCAAGGGCGCCCTGCAGAACGACTTCCCGAACGTCAAGTACAAGGTCGTCGAGCTGCCCGCCGGCCCGAAGGGCAAGGGCACGCTCTCCTTCACCAATTGCTGGGGCATCGCCGCCAAGTCGAAGTACAAGGAGCAGGCGATCAAGTTCGTCGAGGCGATGACCGCCGGCGACCAGCAGATGACCTTCGCCAAGGCGTTCGGCGTGATGCCGTCCCGGCAGTCCGTGCGGGACCAGTACACCGGCGCGTTCCCGAACGACAAGCCGTTCATCGACGGCGCCGCGTACGCCCAGGGCCCGGTGAACGCTCCGAAGATGGACAGCGTCCTCAGCGACCTCGACACCGGCCTCCAGGGCCTGGCCAACGGCGACCCGAAGACGGTGCTCGGCAACTTCGACAAGAACGCCAAGGCGGCCATCGGCGGCTGAGCGGTGGCGGAGGGGTCCGATCCGGTCCCGGGTGTCGCCCAGCGCGAGC
>NZ_JBSGJR010000553.1:0-4625 GCF_053605645.1 Micromonospora sp. NPDC003776 | reverse complement strand
GGCGCAGCCCGCCCCGCAGCCACGCCCGCCGGTGGCGCCGCGCGGCGCGGCGGCCGTCCCGCCGCCCCGGCAGCACAACCCCCACGGGTACGCACGACCTGCGGCCGTCCCACCGCCGGCCCCGCGCCGGTCCCGGTCCGGGCTGTGGATCACCGCCGTGGTGGTGGCCGTACTGGTGGTCCTCTGCTCCGGCGTGGTTTCGTACTACTACCGGAAGTACGCGGCGGCCGGTCCGGCCGGCACGCCCGCTCCGGTGGCCGTGACGTCCGGCGCGGTGCGGGCCCACGGTGCCGATGATCTGGTCGGGACGTCGTACCGTCGTGGGATACGGCTCCGGCCGGCTGGCGGCGAGACGACGACGAGCGAAGGACGAGAGACGCGATGACAGCGCAGGCCCGCCTGCTCGGTGGCAGGTACCAGGTCGGCGAGCTGCTCGGCTACGGCGGCATGGCGGAGGTGCACCGCGGTCGCGATCTCCGGCTCGGTCGGGACGTCGCGATCAAGATGCTCCGGGCGGATCTCGCCCGGGACGCGACCTTCCAGATGCGGTTCCGCCGGGAGGCCCAGAACGCCGCCTCGCTGAACCACCCGGCGATCGTCGCCGTGTACGACACCGGCGAGGAGACCGGGCCGACCGGCGAGACGCTGCCGTTCATCGTGATGGAGTTCGTCAACGGACGGACCCTCAAGGAGGTGCTGGGCGCCGAGGGCCGGCTCCAGCCCCGCCGGGCGCTGGAGATCTGCGCCGACATGTGCGCGGCGCTGGAGTTCAGCCACCGGCACGGCATCATCCACCGGGACATCAAGCCGGGCAACGTGATGCTCACCCAGACCGGCCAGGTCAAGGTGATGGACTTCGGTATCGCCCGGGCCCTGGCCAGTGGGGCCACCACGATGACGCAGACCAGCGCCGTCATCGGCACCGCGCAGTACCTTTCCCCCGAGCAGGCGCGCGGTGAGGCGGTCGACGCCCGCTCCGACGTGTACGCGGCCGGCTGCGTCTTGTTCGAACTGCTCTGCGGGCACCCGCCGTTCGTCGGCGACAGCCCGGTCAGCGTCGCGTACCAGCACGTGCGGGAGCAGCCGCCGACGCCGAGCACCATCAACCCGGACGTCAATCCGGCGGTGGACGCGATCGTCCTGAAGGCGCTCTCCAAGAACCCGCTGAACCGCTACCAGAGTGCCGGCGAGATGCGGGCGGACCTGCTCCGCGCCGCCGCCGGCCGACCCGTGCTGGCCACCCCGGTCCTGCCGGTGGACGAGACCGCGGCGATGGCGCCGGCCGCCGCTGCGGGCGGCTACCAGACCCAGGTGATGGGCCCGCAGAGCCGCCAGCAGATGCCGGCCCGGGTCGGTGATCCGCGCAAGCGGAAGAGTTCCTCGTGGGTGATCGCCACCTTCGCCGCGCTCGGCGTGCTCGCGGTGATCGCCCTGGTCGCCGCCCTGATGCTCAACCAGAAGGGCGCCGAGCAGGTCCGGGTGCCGTCGTTGCAGGGCAAGTCCCAGGCTGTCGCCGAGCAGGACATCCGCAACGCGGGGCTCATCCCGGCCGTCGGCGACCCGGTGCAGAACAACGACTGCGAGAAGAACACCGTGTCGGGCCAGAGCCCGCCGGCCAGCACGACCGTGAACAAGGGCGACACCGTCACGATCCAGATCTGTGGCGGCCCGAAGCAGGTCACCATCCCGGACGGGCTGAAGGGCTCCCAGTTCACAAACGTCAAGCAGCAGCTCGAAGGGATGCAGCTCAAGGTCGACTCCGAGGAGGTCGACAGCAGCCTGGCGGAGGGTCTCGTGGTCAGCGTCGACCCGAAGGAGGGCGCGACCGTACCGGTCAACTCCACCGTCAAGGTGCTGGTGTCCAAGGGCAACGTCGCGAAGGTCCCGGACGTGGTCGGCCTCCCCCAGGACCGGGCGGAGCGACTCCTGAAGAACGCCGGATACAAGGTGCGGGTCCTCGACGGTGATGAGGCCAAGACCCCGGATCAGGTCGGCAAGGTCAGCAAGCAGACCCCGGACGCCAACACCGACCTCCCGAAGGGCAGCCGGGTCACCATCTACGTCGACATCGCGCCGCCGGAGCCGACCGAGAGCCCGACCTCGCCCAGCCCGAGCGGTTCGCCGACGACGCCGGGCACTGGTGGTGGGTTCCCCTTCCCGACCCCGCCGGCGGGCATCGCCGAACAGTGACGACGAATCGAGGCCCCGACTCCGGTCGGGGCCTCGACCTTTGCTGATCAGGCGTTGGCGAAGGCGGCCCGCCGGCGGGCGTCCACCTCGGCGGCCAGCTCCGGCGCACGCTCCAGCGCCGCCGGGTAGCCGCAGACGGCCAGCCAGTTGGCCAGCATCAGGTGCCCGCCCTCGGTCAGCACCGACTCGGGGTGGAACTGCACGCCCTCGATCGGCAGCGTCCGGTGCCGCATCGCCATGACCACGCCGGAGCCCGTCCAGCCGGTCACCTCCAGCTCGTCGGGGAGGGTCTCCGGCAGCACGGCGAGCGAGTGGTAACGCGTGGCGGTGAACGGGTCGGGCAGCCCGGCGAGTACCCCCACGCCGTGGTGGCTCACCTCGGACGTCTTGCCGTGCAGCAGCTCCGGCGCCCGGGTCACGGTCGCGCCGAACGCCTCCCCGATCGCCTGGTGGCCGAGGCAGACGCCGAAGAGCGGCAGCTTGCCCGCGTACTCCCGGATGACGTCGAGGCAGATGCCGGCCCGGTCGGGGCTGCCCGGCCCGGGCGACAGCAGCACGCCACCGGCCCCCGCCCGGCCGACTTCGGCGACGTCGATCTCGTCGTTGCGTCGCACCTCGCAGTCGACCCCGAGCTGGCCGAGGTACTGCACCAGGTTGAAGACGAACGAGTCGTAGTTGTCGATCACCAGGACGCGCATCGGGTCACCTGCTCGGGGTGGTGGGCGGGGCGTTGTTGGTCTCCGTGCTGTACGGGATGTCCTCCTCGCTGGGCCGCACGGTCGGCACCGTGAGCTCCCCGCCGTCGCCACCCGGTACGCCGGAGTCCTGGGTGACCTGGACGTCGTCGAAGGGCAGCAGCGGCTCGGCCCACGGGAAGGCCACGAACCAGAGCAGGGCGACCGTGGCCGCCGCGAGCAGCAGCGAGCCGATCAGCTTTCCGGCCAGCCCGAACGGCAGCTTGCGCCAGATCCACCCGTACATCGTCAGCCTTCCAGCTCCGGCGGCCGACCCGCCGACTTGGCCTGGACGTGGTCCAGCTTGGCGTGGATGATCAGCCGCTGGTAGTTGTCGAACTTGGGGTTGCAGGTGGTCAGGGTGAGCAGCTTCTCGGTCGGCCTCTGGCCCGGCCTGCCCGGCACCGGCGCGACCACCTCGACCTGGGTCGGCCGGACGATCTGCTGCTGGTAGACCTTGTAGATGAACCACTCGGTCTGGGACTCGACCACGATGTCGTCGCCCGACCTGAGCTCGTCCAGCCGCCAGAAGGTGGCCCGGATCCGGTGCCCGGCGACGGAGAAGTTGCCCACCTGGCCGGGCATGGCGCTCTTCGGGTAGTGGCCCGGGGCGTACCGGATGTCGTTCGGGGTGACCCCCTCGACCACCACCCAGTGCTTGTCCAACTTGGGGATGTAGAGCCCGGCGACGGGCTTGCCCTCGGCGGGTGGGGTGGGCTTGGGGGTGGGGCCGGTCGGGGCGACCGTCGGGTCGGTGTTGCCGCCCCACTCCTGGGCGAGCTGGCTGTTCAGGTCGTTCTGGTGGGCGTCGACGATGACCGTCTTGCCCCAGATCTCGTACCCGGCGAAGAGCAGCACGATCAGGCCGAAGGTGATGAGCACCTCGCCGGTGGCCCGGATCCCGGTACGCAGCCGGGAGCCGACCGTCGGGCGGGTCAGCTCGGAGTAGACGCTCTTGTATCCCTCACCGGTCTGCTCGGGGCGCAGCTGCACCACCCGCTCGCCCCGGCGCGGGCGGGGCGGCTCGGCCGGGGTCTCGACGGCCTCGTCGCCGCGCCCCTCGGGCAGCGGGGGTACGGCGCCCATCAGCGCGGTGGAGTCGAGTCCGGGCCGGTCGTGGCCTCGGGCGGTGACGGCCGGGAGGACGGCGGTCGCTCCCGGGTCCGCCGGCACACCGGCCTCCGGCCGCCCGGTCCGCGGTACGCCGCCGGCTGTCGCCGAGCGGGGCGGGCCCGCGGGCGGGCCGGGCGTACCCGTGCCCTGATCCGCAGCCGCGGGTCGGGTGTCCCGGGCGTGGCTCTCCGCACCCTCCACCGACCGGGACCGGCCCTCCGGCCGGTCGGCCACCCGAGGGATGAAGGCGGTCGGCGCGTCGCCCGGGGCGGCCGGTCGTACGCCCGGCGGGGTCGCCGGCCCGGTCGGCCGGCTCGGTGCTCCGACCGCTCCCGGGGCCGGCGGCCCCGGACGGGTCGTGGTGGGACCGTTCGTCCCGGACGGGCCCACGCCCCCGGCGGCGGTGCTCGGCCGATCGGCTCCGGCGGTGCTCGGCTCGGCGCCCGGTCGACGGTCGGTGGGAGCGGCCGAGCGGGAGCGGGCGGCGACCTCGTCCGCCCAGCGCGGCGGTGGCTCGGTGGGCAGCCGGCGGGGCGGGCCGCCCTGCCCGGCGGTCGGCCGGGAGTTGTCTGCGGGGCGGTGCGGGTC
>NZ_JBSGJR010000552.1:0-4634 GCF_053605645.1 Micromonospora sp. NPDC003776 | reverse complement strand
GTTGGTGGCGGGTGAGTCGGATGGTGTCGCTGGCTGAGGGCGAGGCCTCCCGCACCGCCTGCGTCCGGGCTTTTGTGCGCGCCGGTGTGGATGAGAAGACCGGCGAGGTTCTGTCCCAGGCGGTGCTGGCCGAGCGTGTCGGCTGGTGTGCCGATCTGGTGGCGGGCATGGCCTGCGGGCTGTTGGCGCAGCGGTGGAACGTCGCGGATGTGCAGGTGTTGGCCTCCGGTGTGGACGCGGGTGGGCGGAGGTTGCCGTCGAACGCGTGGATGGCGTTGCGGCGGCTGGGTTGGACCGTCACCGTCCCGGAGGGTGTGAGGGTCAATGACCGGATCGTGCGGATGGCGCAGGAGCAGGCCGGGCGTGCGCTGCGCTCGGTGACATGGCGTGCCGATCTGACCGCCGGAGTCCTCGCGACCTGGCCGGCCGACCCGCGCAAACGCACCGGGCAGGAGTGGGATCAGGTGCGGGAGGCGATCCCTGGCGGGAAGGATCTGCCGGCCAACGTCGTCAAGGCGCGCACGCGGCAGGTGGCCAGGTTCCTCAACGCCAACGGTCGCCTGCCGGTGGATGTGTTCGAGTTGGAAGGCCCGCCGCGGGTTGCGCGGATGTTGTTGCTGTCCGCGTGTGACCGGCAGCAGGCCACGATCGAACGCGGCGAGGCCGATCCGGGCAGGGTGCTGCTGCGCCTGCAGTTGCCCAGCCGGCCGGATCCGCGGGGGTATCGGGACTGGACGTGGGTGGCCTGCCCGATCAGCCTGCCCCCCACCGTGCCCGCGGGCGCGGTGCTGCACCTACCCACCCTGCGCCTCAATGGTCGGCAGGTACGCGCCGATCTGGCCTACACGCACGCGGTGCCGAAGGCCCGGCGCGCCGGTCACGCGGTGGCGCTCGGGGTGGACTGGGGCCTGAACACGTTGCTCAGCGCGGGGGCCCTGCGACCGCATGCCGATGGCCGGATCACCGCGTTGGGGGTTGGTGGCCAGTTCCGGGCCGCCGGAGTCCTGGCCAAGCAGCATCGCCTGCGCCGCCTGTCAGAGCGGCTGTGCGCCAAGGCCGACCAGTACGTGCGGCTCATCGGCGTCGACCCGCGGCATCACCTGCTCGGCAAGCTTGCCGTGCTGCGCGACGAGATCCGACACGTGTCCGCCCGCCGCCAGAACCTGAACGCCGCGCTCGCCTGGGCCGCCGCCCGCTGGACCGTCGACCAGGCGATCGCCGCCGCCGCGACCGTCATCTACGTCGAAGACCTGCGGTCTATGGAAGCCAAGGGCATGGGCGCCACCCTGAACACGCGCCTGTCCCAGCAGGTCCGCGGGAAGATCGTCGAGCGGATGCGGCACCTCGCCGCCGAGCACGGTATCGCCGTGGTTGGCGTCCCCGCGCGGAACACCTCCAAGCACTGCCCGCAGTGCCTGACCCCGCTACGGCACCGCAAAGCCCCCGACCAGCCCACCACCGCGGGCTGGAAATGGGCCATCTGCCCCAACGTTCAAGAGTGCGGCTGGCAGGGCGACCGCGACCATGGCGCCTGGCGGCGTATCGCCGCCCGCGGTCTCACCCATCAGGCCAAGACCGTCACTGACCGCAGCAACGGCGCCATGACGATCCGTGCCGTGGTCGACAAGCTCGAAGCCTGCGCGGTCGTCACCAAGACCAGCCGCGGGGACCGGTCGAAGACCGGCCCCACCCGGCACCAGCCACCACGCCCCGCGCCCAGGCGACGCAGGGCACCCTCCCCCACTCGACCGCACCACGGTCGGGCGGGCAAGCGTCCGGAGGGACACGCACCAACGGACCGGACCAGGCTGCCCCGCGCAGCCCACCGGCACCAGGACGTGAACACGATCAGCACACCCACCACCGGCCACCGGCCACGAGGAGCCGCTCTGGGCGCGGGATTTCATTTCCACGCCCACGCGACCCCACCCAGGTGGGAAACGATCCCGGACACTCAATCCGACTCAGGATCGCTTAGCTAATTAGAGACGCTGCGGGCGGACAAGGGAATCGCGGCAGGGTAAGACAGCACAGCGAGGCTCTCGGTTGGGGCATCTGATCTTGGTCGATTGCTGTCATACCGGGATCCTCGTCCCATGTCGACACTGGGGTGTCCACTTGGCCGTGACCTGCACCGTCACGACAAACAGGCCCACTGATCATCCATGCCCCGCAGACGCTGGCTCGGCGGCATGAGCGTGCACACGATCGGAACGACTACCGGGCGTCAGAGGTGACCTTGGTGGCTTTTCCAGGAATAGAGGTCCCGGAGCAGCGATATTTCCGCCCCGTGGTGGATGACCTCGCGGTGGATGTGCAGGATGAGCTTCGCTATTGGCGCATCCGCGTACGGCGGTGGTGACCTGATGCCTTGCGGGCGGGCCAGCCCTGCTGCGCCGAGGCGGCGCACGTCGCGAATCCACGCATCGTGGCCTTCGTCGAGTTGGCGCAGCGCCCCTTCTGCGGTGCCGCAGTAGCCGACGCGGCGGTCGGCGGCCGGACCGTCGAAATGTGGTGCGGTGGGCGGGCCGAACACGTCGATGATGTGGGACAGCCGCCAGGCGATCGTGGTGACCGGTTCCCGGTCGTGCGGCGGCCTGGCGTAGTCCATGGTGAAGTCCGCCGTGTCGAGCGACGCCGGCGCCTGGCTTTCGCTGCGGGGGCTGAGCGTCAGGCAGCCGGGAACCGGCTGCCAGAAGTACTCCTCATCGGTCAGCCCGTCCAGTCGCGGCCGAAGCTGATGCCACCAGTGCCACTCAAGCTGATCGATCAGTTCGGCGTTCCAGTCGACCTCCACACCTTGACCCTAGAGATCGACGGAAGCCCGTACATCTCCGGGCCGCGGCAGGGGTTCCGAATTGGGGTGGGCGACATCTTTGACGGTGCCTGGGCTACGCCGGGTTCGGTCAGGGCGAGCATCTCGGCGGCATGATCGCGTGGCCATGGAGGAGACTCCGTTGTGCTGATCGCACGCGAGACGGCTACTCCGTGTCGCCCGAGCGGGCGACGATGCGGGCGAGTAGCGCGACCAGTTGCTCACGTTCAGCAGGTGTGAGGGCGGCGGTCAGTTCGGCGTTGGCTTTCTCGCCCAGCTGTTCAGTGCGGCGGAGCAGTCGAGTGCCCGCCGGCGAGATCGATATCGCATTCTTGCGCCGGTCGGTCGGGTCGGGGACGCGGGTCACCAGGCCTTTTTCGTCGAGGTCCTGCACGATCGAGGTCATGTCCTTGGGGTCGACCCGCAGTGTCCGGCCCAGCTCGGCCTGGGATACGGGTCCGAGTTCGGCGACCGTGGACAGGACGGCGTGGTGCATCATCCGCATTCCCTCGCGTGCCAGTGCCTGCGCGACGAGCCGGTGACCGTAGGCGGCGGCCCGGCCGAGAAGCCAGCTCGGCAGTACCCGGATGCGGGCGGGAGCGTAGGGAGGACCTTCAGCCACACTCGTCAGTGTACCTAAATCATTGGGACCACCCAACATGTTGCGATTACCCTTGGGTCCACCCAACGATCCCGGGAGGCGTCAGTGCGCACCGTCCGATTCCACCAGTACGGCGGACCGCACGTGCTCCGCCTCGAAGAGGCTCCACAGCCCGTGCCCGGCCCGGGCGAGCTGTTGATACGCACCGAGGCCATCGGTGTGACGCTGCCGGCAGTACGTAAGGTCCGCGGCGAGGGCGACCGTGCGCCGCTGCCGGGCACGCTGGGCGGCGAGGTCGCGGGCCGGGTGATCGACGTCGGCTCGCAGGTCACCGACTACGCGGTCGGTGACCGGGTCACCGCGCTGGCGTTCGCCGACGCCTACGCCGACGTCGTTGTCGCACCGACAAGCACGGCCAGCCACATCCCCGACCACGCCGACTGCGTATCCGCTACGGCGCTGGTCAGGAGCGGGCACGTCGCGTTGGCTGCGCTCGAAACCGCGCACCTGACCTCGGCCGAGTCCGTGCTCATCACCGGTGCCGCCAGCGGCGTGGGACACCTCGCCGTTCAACTGGCGAAGATCCACGGTGTCCGACACGTCGGGGCAGCCGCCGGTGACCCCCGGAAGGCGGCCTTCCTGCGCGGCCTCGGCGCAGACGAGGTCGTCACCTACGACGACGAGAGCTGGGGCGAGCCCGTCGACGTCGTCCTCGACGCTGTCGGTGGGGACCTGCTCCCGCGAGCGATCGCCGCGCTACGCCCCGGCGGACGGCTCATCTACCTCAACTCCGGCGGTGGCACCATCTCGGCGTTCGACCTGCTCGCCGGCTCCAAAACCGTCACCGGCCTGGCCATGGCCAGGTTCGCCGGCACCCAACCGGAGCTCTACCGCCGGCACCACGAGCAGCTGTGGCGGTTGCACCGGGCCGGACAACTCCGCGTCGCCATCCACGCCGTCATCCCTCTGTCCGACGCGGCGTCAGCACACGAGATCATCGAGGCCCGCGCCAACCAAGGCAAAGTGATCCTCCGGCCGTGAGCTGCCGCCATCCAGAAACATCCGCGTCTCGGCACGCCCGGATGCCTGGTTGCTCCCAACCTCCTTTGAGGTCTCGGCCCCGAACCCGGCGAGATTGCAGGCGGCGTGCGGGGGGGGGGCCGCCGGCGGGGGGGGGCGCCGTCCGCGGGGGGGGGGTGGGGTGGGTGGCGGGGCGGG
>NZ_JBSGJR010000551.1:0-4651 GCF_053605645.1 Micromonospora sp. NPDC003776 | reverse complement strand
CCTCGCCGGCGGCCGAGCGTCCCGACGAGGTCGCGGCGGCGGAGCGGGCCGCGGTCGCCGACGCGGACGAGGAGCCGGCACCGTCCACCGGCACCACCGACGAGGCCGGCGACCCGGCGGAGAACGAGCGGGCGGAGGTACGGCCGGCGGACCCGGAGCAGGCGCTGGCCGCGTTCCGCTGGCGGCTGCACCCGGAGACCCTCCGCGAGGAGGTTCCCGATCCGGCGGCGCTGCGGGAGGTCCGCGACGGGCTCACCGCGAAGCTGGGCAGCGCGCTGGACAACCGCAGTCGCGCCCGGCTGCTGAGCCTGCGGTCGGTGGCGTCCCGGATCCTCGGCGACCTGGACGACGCCCTCGCCGACGCGCGGCTCGCCCTGACCTACGCGGAGGCCACCGGCGAGCTGCGGCGTACCGCGCTGGCCCGGGCCCGGCTCGCCGAGGTGCTGCGCTGGCGGGGCGAGTACGCGGAGGCCGACCGGCTCTTCGCCGCGGCGAACTCGCCGGAGCTGCCCGACCGGCTGCGGGCGGTGCTGCACGAGCACGCCGGCCGGTGCTGCTACGACCAGGGCCGGCTGACCGAGGCGTGCCTGCACTTCGAGCGCGCGCTGGACCTGCGCCAGGGCGAGGACGCGGAGCTGAGCGCGCGTACGGCGGTGGCGCTGGACGCGGTCGCCGAGCGGGCCGCGACGGGTGGCTTCGGGCCGAAGCCGCGCAGCCGGGAGGCGGTCCTGGGCCTGGAGCGCCACCCGGTGCCCACCTTCGACGAGGAGCAGGAGCTCTGGGGGTACGCGGACGCCGACGGCAACCTGGTGGTCGAGCACCGGTACGCCGAGGTGCAGCCGTTCCAGGAGGGGCTGGCCTGGGTGCGCCGCCCGGAGGCGTCCCGCTGGGCGCTGATCGACACCACCGGCGCGGCGCTGATCGAGGCGAACAACGGCTACCGCGCGGTGGGATCGTTCGCCGAGGGCCTGGCCTGGGTGTCCATGGACGGCAAGGGCCGGTGGATGGCGGTCGATCCGACCAACATCGTGAAGATCCCGCCCGGGTACGAGGAGGCGCGGCCGTTCCGCGGCGGCCTGGCGGCGGTCCGCCAGAACGGCGGCTGGGGCGCGGTCGACCGCTCCGGCCAGGTGGTCGTGCCGACCCGGTATCACAAGCTCAGCACCGCCCTGGCCGACGGCCGGCAGATCGAGGGCTTCACCGAGGACGGGCTGGCCGGGGTCGAACTGGCCGGACGCCGGGGCGTGGTGGACCGGACGGGTCGGGTACTGGTCGCGCCGGTGTACGCGGCGCTGGTGGTGCACCCGGTGGCCTTCCTGGTCAGCGACGAGTCCGGCCGGTGGGGCGCGCGGGACCGGCGGGGCGAGCCGCTGATCGATCCGGTGCACCCGAGCCGCGCCGCCGTGGTCGCCGAGATCGAACAGCTGCTCACCGACACCACCCCGGTGCTCTGACCCAGGCCCGCCGCGCCGAACGGCGGACATGATCGGAGCCGGACTAGGGTCGGGGCATGGAATTCCGACACCTAGGCCGCTCGGGCCTGATGGTCAGCGAGATCTCGTACGGCAACTGGATCACCCACGGTTCACAGGTCGAGGAGGAGGCGGCGACCGCGTGCGTGCGGGCCGCCCTGGACACCGGCATCACCACCTTCGACACCGCCGACGTGTACGCCGGCACGAGGGCCGAGGAGGTGCTCGGGCGCGCGCTGAAGGGTGAGCGGCGCGAGGGCCTGGAGATCTTCACCAAGGTCTACTGGCCGACCGGCCCGGGGCGCAACGACCGCGGCCTGTCCCGCAAGCACATCATGGAGTCGATCAACGGCTCGCTGCGCCGGCTGCAGACCGACCACGTGGACCTCTACCAGGCCCACCGGTACGACTACAGCACCCCGCTGGAGGAGACGATGGAGGCGTTCGCCGACGTCGTGCACTCCGGCAAGGCGCACTACATCGGGGTCTCCGAGTGGAAGGCGTCGCAGATCCGGGAGGCGCACGCCCTCGCCCGGGAGCTGCGCGTCCCGCTGATCTCCAACCAGCCGCAGTATTCGATGCTGTGGCGGGTCATCGAGACCGAGGTGATCCCGACCAGCGAGGAGCTGGGCGTCGGCCAGATCGTCTGGTCGCCGATGGCCCAGGGTGTGCTCTCCGGCAAGTACCTGCCGGGCCAGCCGCCGCCGGCCGGCTCCCGGGCCACCGACGAGAAGTCCGGGGCGAACTTCATCGCCCGGTTCATGACCGACGAGGTGCTCACCCGGGTGCAGCGGCTCAAGCCCCTCGCCGAGCAGGCCGGGCTGAGCATGGCCCAGCTGGCCGTCGCCTGGGTGCTGCAGAACCCGAACGTCTCCTCGGCGATCGTCGGGGCGTCCCGGCCGGAGCAGGTGCACGACAACGTCAAGGCGGCCGGCGTGAAGCTCGACGCCGACCTGCTCAAGGCGATCGACGAGATCGTCGAGCCGATCACCGAGCGGGACCCGGCGAAGACCGAGAGCCCGGCGCAGCGTCCGTGAGCCGGTCCCGGTCCGGCCGGCGGGTCGCCGCCGGCCGGACCGGGCTCAGCCCTGCCAGAACCGGATCAGGTGCAGCCCGGCGCTGTACAGCTCCGGGGGCAGGCCGAGCAGGTCGGAGACGCTGAAGATCGCGCCGAAGAACGCGCCGCCGATCCGCGGGTTCCACAGCAGCGCGAAGAGCAGGATGAAGCCCCACGGGGCGAACAGGTCGTACATCCGCCGGTACGGCGGGCTCAGCCACGGCTGGATCATGTTGCCGCCGTCCAGGCCGGGCACCGGCAGCAGGTTGAGCACGCTGGCGGTGAGCTGAAGGAACGCGAGCAGGGCCAGCCCGGCCCAGAACTCGATCGGCCCGCCGGTCTCCAGCCCGATCCGCAGCGCGACCACCAGCACCAGGGTGAACAGCACGTTGGTGGCCGGGCCGGCCAGGCTGACCAGGGTGTGCCGCAGCCGCCCCGGGATGGCGTGCCGGTCCACCCACACCGCGCCGCCGGGCAGGCCGATCCCGCCGAGCAGCACCACGACCACCGGCAGCACGATGGACAGCAGCGGGTTGGTGTACTTCAGCGGGTTGAGCGTCAGGTAGCCGCGGTGGGCGATGTCCCGGTCGCCGGCCCGGTACGCGACCACCGCGTGGGCGTACTCGTGCAGGCAGAGCGAGACCAGCCAGCCGGAGACGACGAAGAGGAAGACGTCGAACCGGACGTTGCCGAACCCCGACCACGTCATCACCCCGCTGGCCACGAAGAGCGCGGCCAGGGCGAGGAAGATCGGGCTGGGGCGGAACGCCGCCCGGGGCACCCCGAGCACCAGCGGGTCGCCCGGGCGGTCGTAGGCCATCACTCCGCCGTCGGCAGCAGGCTCATCCGGTACTCCACCCGGTCGTCCTCGACGAGCGCGACCGAGGTGACGCCGGACGCCGCGAGCTCCCGCCAGGTCTGGCCGATCCACGACTCGGCGTCCGCCTGGTTGCCGAACGACTCGCTCGGTCCGTCGACCGCGTCGCCGTTCGCGCCCTCGTACCGCCAGCTCCACGCCATGCCGCGTCTCCCCTCGCCGCCGTCGTCCCCTGGGACGCCAAACCTCCGCAAGCGTAGTCGGCCGGACGTGGAACGGCCCCCCGCCACATGGATCATGCGCTCGCCCGGGCCGGTACGGTGACGCGGTGCTGACTCAAGGAGTGGTCCTCAGCGACCGGTACCGGTTGAGCGAACGCATCGCGACCGGCGGCATGGGCGCCGTCTGGAAGTGCACCGACACCCTGCTCGGCCGGGAGGTCGCGGTGAAGGTGCTGCTGCCGTCGCTGGTCGCCGACCCGGAGTTCACCACCCGGTTCCACGCCGAGGCCCGGATGCTGGCCGCGCTGCGCCACCCCGGCATCGTCCAGGTGCACGACTTCGGCTCCGCCCCGCTCGCCGACGGCAGCCAGGTCAGCTACCTGGTGATGGAGTACGTCGACGGCGAGCCGCTGGTGACCTGGATCCGCCGGGCCGGCCGGCTCGACCCGGCGTCGACCATGTCCGTGGTGGCGCAGGCCGCCCGCGCGCTGCACGCCGCGCACCTGGCGGGGATCGTGCACCGGGACGTCAAGCCGGGCAACCTGCTGGTGAAGCGGGACGGGACGGTGGTGCTGGTCGACTTCGGCATCGCCCGGACCAGCGCCACGGCGGGGATCACCGCCGCGCACACGGTGCTCGGCACCGCCTCCTTCATGTCGCCGGAGCAGGCCGTCGGCCAGCCCGTCTCGGCCGCGACCGACGTGTACGCGCTCGGCGCGGTCGCCTACTTCTGCCTCGCCGGCCGGCCGCCCTTCGAGGGCGACAACCCGCTTCAGGTGGCCATGCGGCACGCCCAGGACGAGCCGCCCCCGCTCCCCTCGGACACGCCCCCGGCGGTGATCGAGGTGATCCGCCAGGCCCTCGCGAAGGCTCCCCGGGACCGCCACCCGAGCGCGCTCGCCCTCGCCGAGGCGGCGCAGGACGCCCGGGACTCCACTCTCGCCCGGCTCCCCGCCCCGCCCCGCCCGCCGTGGGCGGTGGCCGGGCCGGCCGTCCCCGGGCCCGCCGTACTGCCCACCCCGGCCGCTGCCGGCCCGCCCACCCCGGCCCGGCGCGGGCGTACGCCGACCGGCGACCAGCCGCC
>NZ_JBSGJR010000550.1:0-4662 GCF_053605645.1 Micromonospora sp. NPDC003776 | reverse complement strand
GGCGAACTTGGCCACCCGGCGCAGCGGGACCGGCACCTCGTCGGCGGGCAGGCCGGGCAGCACGGCGGCGGTCAGCGCCACGATCCGCTGCCGGACCGGCTCGGGCAAGGTGGGCTCCGGCTCGGGCGCGGCCTCCGCGTCCGGCTCCGGCGTGCCCGCGGCCTCACCGGCGGCGTGCGCGTCGACCACCGACTCCTCCTCCGCGGAGAAGTGGTCGTCGTACGGCTCGGTGAGGGGCATGTGGCAAGTCTCCCACCCCGAACGGGCCCACCGCCGGGTGAGTGAGCCGATCTCTCATCCTATCCCCGTGGTAACGCCTGGGGTAGCTGGGACGGGAGTGTCGGACCCGGCCACTACCGTGCCGCGGGTGACCGGAACGGAGTACGTCCAGGAGGCGCTGGCCGGCCTGGACCGGACGGCGGACGGTGGGGTCGACCCCGCCCTGCCGCTCTACGCGACCACCTTCGTGGTGGTCGACCTGGAGACCACCGGGGGCGCGCCGGACGGCGGCGGCATCACCGAGATCGGCGCGGTGAAGGTCCGCGGCGGCGAGGAGCTGGGCGTGCTCGCCACCCTGGTCAACCCGGGCGTGCCGATTCCGCCGTTCATCACCGTGCTGACCGGGATCACCCAGGCCATGCTGCTCCCCGCCCCGCCGATCGAGCAGGTGCTGCCGAGCTTCCTGGAGTTCGTCTCCGACGCCGTGCTGGTCGCCCACAACGCCCCGTACGACGTGGGCTTCCTCAAGGCCGCCTGCGCCAAGCACGGCTACCGCTGGCCCAACCCGCGGGTGCTGGACACCGCGGCGCTGGCCCGCCGGGTGCTCACCCGCGACGAGGTGCCCAACCGCAAGCTGGGCACCCTGGCCGCCTACTTCCGCACCGCGACCCAGCCGACCCACCGCGCGCTGGACGACGCCAAGGCCACCGTCGACGTGCTGCACGGGCTGATCGCGCGGCTGGGCGGGCACCGGGTCGACACGATCGGCGAGGCGATCGAGTTCGCCCGGGCGGTCACCCCCACCCAGCGTCGCAAACGGCACCTGGCCGACGGGCTGCCGAAGGTGCCCGGGGTCTACATCTTCCGGGCCGCCGACGACCGGCCGCTCTACGTCGGCACCTCCGGTGACATCGCGACCCGGGTACGCAGCTACTTCACCGCCGGCGAGAAGCGGGCCCGGATCTCGGAGATGCTGGCCGCCGCCGAGCGGGTCGAGGCGGTCGAGTGCGCCCACTCGCTGGAGGCGGAGGTCCGGGAGCTGCGGCTGATCGCCGCGCACGCGCCGCCGTACAACCGGCGCTCCAAGTACCCGGAGCGGCAGGTCTGGCTGAAGCTGACCGACGAGGCGTACCCCCGGCTGTCCATCGTGCGCGACCTCACCCCCGCCGACACCGCCTACCTCGGCCCGTTCCGCTCCAAGCAGGCCGCCGAGCTGGCCGCCGCCGGCTTCCACGACGCGGTGCCGCTGCGCCAGTGCACGCACCGGCTCTCCCGGCGCACCACCCTGCCGGCCTGCGCGCTGGCCGAGCTGGGCCGCTGCCCGGCGCCCTGCGAGCACCGGATCACCCCGGAGGAGTACGAGCACCGCGCCGCCACCCCGTTCCGCACCGCCACCGCCAACGACCCGCAGGTGGTGGTGGACGCCCTGCTCGCCCGGATCGAGGTGCTCTCGGCGGCCCAGCGGTACGAGGAGGCCGCGGTGGTCCGGAGCCGGCTGGCGGCGGTGCTGCGCGCGGCGGTGCGCATGCAGCGGCTGGCGGCGCTCACCGGGATCGCCGAGCTGGCCGCCGCTCGCCCGGCCGCCCGGGGCGGCTGGGAGCTGGCCCTGGTCCGGTACGGCCGGCTGGCCGGCGCCGGGGTCTCCCCGCCCGGTGTCCATCCTCGACCGACCATCGCCGCGATCCGGGCCACCGCCGAGACCGTGCTGCCCGGGCACGGCCCGGTGCCGGCGGCCACCGCCGAGGAGACCGAACGCATCCTGTCCTGGTTGGAACGACCGGAGACCCGGCTGGTGGAGGCGTCCTCCGGCTGGGCGTCGCCGACCACCGGCGCGGGGCGGTTCCGTGCCCTCCTGACCAAGGCGGAAAACGGCGCGTCCCATCAACTCTCGACCGAACGCTCATGACCAAGTGTCCGATCGGACGACCTCACCTCGCTTAGGCTGTTAGAGAAGTGCAGTCCTGCCCGTTTCGCGGGCCTGCTCCCGGTCGTCGGGCTCGGCGACCCGGGGCCGGGGTGAGGAGGTGTCCCAGGTGGACGTCGACGCCGGACGCGGCGCCGCCCTGGGCGGCGCCCTTCCGACCCAGCCCGGCGAGCTGCCGCTGACCCGGCGGCTGCGCGCCCTGCTCACCTGGCCCACCACCGACGGCGACCCGGTCACCGCGCTGGTCCGCGCCCACCGGGGGATCCACGCCAACGCCGACGCCTCGGTGCTGCGCCGGGCGTACACGATCGCCGAGAACATGCACCGCGGGCAGTTCCGCAAGAGCGGCGAGCCGTACATCACCCACCCGCTCGCGGTCGCCCAGATCTGCGCCGACCTCGGCATGGACACCACCACCCTGGTCGCCGCGCTGCTGCACGACACGGTGGAGGACACCCGCTACACCCTGCAGGCGCTCCAGGAGGACTTCGGCCGCCAGGTGGCCCATCTGGTCGACGGGGTGACCAAGTTCGACAAGGCGTTCTACGGCAAGGCCGCCGAGGCGGAGACCGTCCGCAAGATGATCGTCGCGGCCGGCAAGGACGTCCGGGTGCTGATCATCAAGCTGGCCGACCGGCTGCACAACATGCGCACCCTCGGCGTACGCTCCGCCGCCTCCCGGGAGCGGATCGCCCGCAAGACCCTCGAGGTGCTCGTCCCGCTCTGCGACCGGCTCGGCATCCAGACGCTCAAACGCGAGCTCGACGACGTGGTGCTGCTGCACCTCCAACCGGAGGAGCACGCCCGGATCGCCCGCTTCGTGCATGACCGGCCGGGCTGGGCCGCGTATCTGGACGACGTGGTGACCAGGACGAAGGCGGCGTTGCGCCGCAGCCGGGTCGACGCACACGTCTCCCCCCGTCCCCGGCACCTCTACTCGATCTGGAAGGACACCGTCGCCGGCGGCCACGCCGCGCCGTACGACCTGCCCCGCATCGCGATCGTGGTGGAGGGCCCGGCCACCGACTGCTACGCCGCGCTCGGCGCGGTGCACGGCCTCTGGCGCCCGGTGCCGGGGCGCTTCAAGGACTTCATCGCCTCCCCCAAGAACAACCTCTACCGGTCCCTGCACACCAGCGTCTGCGGGCCGCAGGACCGCACCGTGGAGGTGCTGATCCGCACCGAGGAGATGCACCGCTCCGCCGAGTACGGCGTCGCCGCCCACTACCGCTTCCCCCGCGCCGTCGGCCGGGCCGCGGACCGGGCCGACGAGCTGGCCTGGCTGCGCCGGGTGCTCGACTGGGAGCAGGAGGCGGTCGACCCGACCCAGTTCATGGCGTCGCTCCGGTGCGACCTCGCGGAGGCCCAGATCCAGGTGGTCGCCGACGGGCGGCAGATCGTCCTCCCGGCCGGTGCCACCCCGGTCGACCTCGCGTACGAGCTCGGCACGGAACGCGGTGACCACTGCCTCGCCGCGCGGATCAACGGCCGGCTCGCCCCGCTCTCCTCCGAACTGGAGGAGGGCGACGTGGTGGAGATCTTCACCGAGGGCGACGCGGAGAGCGGCTTCGAGGCCGACGTCGCGCCGCGCGGACCGCGCCGCGAGTGGCTGGACTTCGTCAAGTCGCCGCACGCCCAGATGCAGATCAACCGCTGGTTCGCCGCGCACACCGAGCCGGGCATCTCGATCGCCGACAAGGTACGCCTCGGCCGGGCCAGCATCGGACTGGCGCTGCGCAAGCACAACCGCGGGCTGGCCAGCGACCTGCCGCTGCTGCGCCTCTCCGAGGAGCTGGGCTACCCCGACCTGGAGACCATGCTGGTGGCGGTCTTCGACCGGGCCGTCGAGCCGGACACCGTGGTCGAGCAACTGATCGATCTCGTCGACCACCGGCCTTAGGCCGCCGCTCCGGCGGCCCGACCCTGCGACCACTAGCCTTACAGGCATGATCCCCCGCGCGCGTGCCACCGGACGGGCCCTCGGCTACCGGCTCTTCTACCGCCTGCCGGTCCGGCTGCGCCGGCGGCTGGTGCGGCTCGCCGTGCCGAAGTACATCGTCGGCGCGGTGGTCCTGGTCCGCGACACCGAGGCCGACGGCGCCGGGCGGCTTCTGCTGCTGCGCCAGCCGCCCGGGCACAGCTGGACGTTGCCGGCCGGCCTGCTGGAGCGGGCCGAGGCGCCGGTGGTGGGCGCGGCCCGGGAACTCTACGAGGAGTCCGGCATCCGGCTCTCCCCCGACCGGCTGCGCCCGGCCGTGCCCAACGCGGTGGTGCACGCCCAGGGCTGGGTGGACGTGGTCTTCGAGACCGAGGTGCCGGCCTCGACGACGGAGCTGACGGTGGACGGCGCCGAGGTCTTCGAGGCCGCCTGGCACCCGCTGGACGACCTGCCCCGGTTGAGCCGGGCCACCGCCAACCTGCTCGCCCACTACGGCATCGGACCCCGCGCCGGCGAGGTCCCGCCGGTGCCGCCGCCCGCCCGGTGACCGGCCCCGGCCCGCGCCGCCCCGGCGGCGCGC
>NZ_JBSGJR010000549.1:0-4671 GCF_053605645.1 Micromonospora sp. NPDC003776 | reverse complement strand
CCGGGCGGCAGGGACGGCGGCCGGCGGCGCGGGTTCGCCGTCGTCGGCGGGATGCTGGGCTTCGCGGTCGGGGCGGTGGCCTACTACGCCGCCTACGACCTCGGGTACCCGAACGGCTGGGTACCGGTGCTGGCGGCGCTCGTCGTCGCCGCCGCAGCCGTGGCTGCCCCGCCGGGAGCGGCACGCCCGCTTCGCCCGCCGGTGCCGGCATGGACGGTCCTCGGGGCGATGCTGCTGACCGCCGTCGGAGGCGGGATCCACCGGCCGGCCCCGACCCCGCACCCGCCCGCCAGCGCGCCCGCGGCGGTACGGGTGGTGGCGTACAACATCCGGATGGGGTTCGGGCTGGACGGCCGGCTCGACCTCGACGCGGTGGCCCGGGTGGTCCGGGGCGCCCGCCCGGACGTGGTGCTGCTCAGCGAGGTGGACCGGGGCTGGCTGCTCAACGGCGGCCACGACACCCTCGCCCTGCTGGCCCGGCGGCTGCGCATGCCGTACGTCTTCGCGCCCGCCGCCGATCCGGTGTGGGGCGACGCGGTGCTGAGCCGGTACCCGGTGCGGTCCGGGCGCAGCCGGCCGCTCGCCGCGCACGGCGCGCCCACCGGGGCGCAGGCCCTCGGCGTCACGCTCGACCTCGGTGGCCGGGACCTGGCCGTGGTCGCCACCCACCTGCAACCGCCGCCCGGGCAGGGGCCGGTGGCGCAGGCCCGCGAGGTCGCCGGCTTCGCCGTCCGGTACGCGGCCGGCCGCCCGCTGGTGCTGGCCGGCGACCTGAACACGGGGCCCGGCGAGCCGGCGTTCGCCGCGTTCACCGCAGCCGGCCTGGTGGACGCGCTGGCCGCCGCCCGGCCGCTGCCGACCAGCCCGGCGGACGACCCGCGCGAGCAGATCGACCACGTGTTCGTCTCGCCCGGTCTCAGTGCCGCCGAGCCGCGGGCACCCCGCAGCACGGCCAGCGACCACCTGCCGGTCGCGGTGACACTCACCCTGCCCTGACCCCCGCGCCCGTCGCGCCCCACCCTGCCCGGTTGCGGCGCTGCGGAAGCGCGTTAAGAGGGGGCCCCTGCTCTACCGGAGGCGTTAAGAAGGGGCCCTTCCTTACAAGCGGTCGGCGGCGAGCAGGCGGTCGCCGGTGAAGGCGAGCAGCCAGCCGCCGCCCTTGGCGGTGACGAAGTCGTCGGTACGGCCGGTCAACCGCTCCAGCATGCCCGGGATCACCTTGCCCTGGCTGCACACCGCGACCGGCTCACCGGCGGCGCCCAACTCGGCCAGCCGGGCCGCCCCGGCCAGCGCGCACTCCTCCGGCTGCTGGCCCGGCCGCGGCTCGTCGAAGTCACCGACCACCTCGATCGGCAGGTCCAGCAGGGCGGCCGCCGGGTCGAGGGTCTGCACGCAGCGGCGGGCCGAGGCGGAGAGCAGCCGTACCGGGCGGATCAGGGCGACCAGCGCGGCCAGGGCCTGCGCCTGCGCCCAGCCCTGCGCGTCCAGCGGCCGGCCGGTGTCCGGGCCGGTCCAGGTGCCCCGCTTGCCGGCGTGCGCGTGCCGGACCAGCAGCACCACGCCGGTCACCGGCGGCAGCGCCGCGAACGCGGCGAGCACCTCGGCGTCGTGCGGGTAGCTGACCAGGCGTACCGCGGCGTCGACGGGAAGCCAGCGGACCTCGTCGACCTCGGTGTCCGGCTGGAAGCCGCCGGCCGCCACGGCCCGCATCGACCAGTAGTCCACCGCCTTCGGCCGCCCCTCGCTGCGGTAGTGGACGGTGGGCAGCCGGACCTGCGGCACCGCCCGGGCGTCGGTCTCCTCGGCGATCTCCCGCACGGCGGCCCGCAACGGGTGCTCGCCGGCGTCCAGCTTGCCCTTCGGCAGCGACCAGTCGCCGTACCGGGGACGGTGCACGAGGCACACCTCGACGCCGGTGGCCCCCGGGCGCCAGGCCACCCCGCCCGCCGCCCGGATCCGCACCGGCTCGTCGTCGGTCATCGGCTCACCGTAAGCCGTGCGCGGCCGGTCAGCCCGCCGTCCCGCCGACCCGGTGCAGCAACAGCTCCTGCAGATGCCTCAGTGGTGCCTCATCGGTCCCGGTACGCCGGTGCCAGCTGCCGTCCCCGGCCAGCTCGAACGCCTCCACCTCGGGGCTGAACGCGGCGGACAGCACATGGTCCAGCTCGGCGCGGGCCACCGGATCGCTCACCTGCACCAGCGCCTCCACCCGGCGGTCCAGGTTGCGGTGCATCAGGTCCGCGGAGCCCATCCAGAACTCGGCGTCGCCGTTGTTGCCGAACCGGAAGATCCGGGAGTGCTCCAGGAACCGGCCGAGGATCGAGCGGACCCGGATGTTCTCCGACAGCCCCGGCACCCCGGGCCGCAGCGTGCACATGCCCCGGATCAGCAGGTCGACGTGGACGCCGGCCCGGGACGCCCGGTAGAGCGCGTCGGTGATCTCCTCGTCGACCAGCGCGTTCACCTTGAACTGGACGAGTCCCGGCATGCCGAGCCGGACGTGCTCGATCTCCCGCTCGATCCGGTCGATCAGGCCGCGCCGGATGCCCTGCGGGGCCACCAGCAGCCGCCGGTACGCGGTCTGCCGGCTGTAGCCGGTGAGCACGTTGAACAGGTCGGTCAGGTCGGCGCCGATCTCCGGATCGGCGGTGAGCATGCCGAAGTCCTCGTAGAGCCGGGCGGTCTTCGGGTGGTAGTTGCCGGTGCCGATGTGGCAGTAGCGCCGGATCTGGTTGCCCTCCTGGCGTACCACCAGGGCGGTCTTGCAGTGCGTCTTCAGCCCCACCAGGCCGTAGACGACGTGGCAGCCGGCGCGTTCCAGGGTGCGCGCCCAGCCGATGTTCGCCACCTCGTCGAAGCGCGCCTTCAGCTCCACCAGCACCACCACCTGCTTGCCGGCGGCGGCCGCGTCGACCAGGGCGTCGACGATCGGGGAGTCGCCGCTGGTGCGGTAGAGGGTCTGCTTGATGGCCAGCACGTTCGGGTCGGCGGCGGCCTGCTCGATGAAGCGCTGCACGCTGGTCGCGAACGAGTGGTACGGGTGGTGCACCAGCACGTCCCCGTCCCGCAGGGTGGCGAAGACGCTGCGCGGCACCTCGCCCTCGGTCAGCCGCGGATGGGTGGCCGGCACGAACGGCGGGTCGGCGAGGTCGGGGCGGTCGGCCTCGCCGTACACCTGCCAGAGCGCGGAGAGGTCGAGCAGGCCGCGGACCCGGAGCACGTCCTGGCCGTCCATGTCCAGCTCCCGGACGAGCAGCTCCAGCATGCGGTCGGAGATGGACGCGGCCACCTCCAACCGGACCGGCGGGCCGAACCGGCGGCGGGCCAGTTCCCGTTCGAGGGCCTGGAGCAGGTCCTCGTCGCGGTCCTCGTCCACCTCCACCTCGGCGTTGCGGGTGACCCGGAACAGGTGGCACTCGACCACCTGCATGCCGGAGAAGAGCTGCCCGAGGTGCACCGAGATGAGGTCCTCCACCGGCAGGAAGCGCGCCCCCGGCTGGTCGCGGGCCACCCGGACGAACCTGGGCACGTTGTTCGGCACCTTGACCCGGGCGAACAGCTCCGGGCCGCCGTCCGGGTCACGCACCGACACGGCCAGGTTCAGCGACCGTCCCGAGATGTACGGGAACGGGTGCGCCGGGTCGACCGCGAGCGGGGTGAGCACCGGGAAGATGTGCTCCCGGAACCAGGTGCGCAGCCGCTCCCGCTCGGGGTCGTCGAGGTCGCTCCAGCGCAGGATCCGGATGTCCTCCTCGGCGAGCCGGGGCAGCACCTCGTCGACGAAGCAGGCGGCGTGCCGGGCCACCAGGTCGGCCGTCTTCTCCGCGATCAGCTCCAGCTGGGTCCGCAGCGGCAGCCGGTCGCCACCGCGGACCGGCAGGCCGGCGGAGAGCCGGCGCTTCAGCCCGGCCACCCGCACCATGTAGAACTCGTCGAGGTTGCTGGCGAAGATGGCCAGGAACTTGGCCCGCTCCAGCAGCGGCGTACGGGGATCCTCGGCGAGCGCCAGCACCCGGGCGTTGAAGTCGAGCCAGGAGACCTCGCGGTTGAGGAAGCGGTCCTCGGGCAGCGGCTGCGCGGCTGGCGGTGCGACGTCCGGGCCGGGGCCGGGGCCCTCCACCGGGTCGAGCGACTCCTCCAGACCGGCGGAGTCGGGCGCGGCCGACACGGCGTCGAGGTTCTCCTCCGGGGAGCGGATCCGGCGGAACCGGCCGTCGCTGCCCCGGGTCGGGGCGCCGTTGCGGGGCGCGGTCGGGTGCAGGAGGTGCGGCGGACTCTCGGGGTGCTCGCGAGGGGTGCTCACCACCTCATGATTCCCCGACAACGGTGAACAGAAAATGAACTCCGGGCAGGTCGATCAGGACATGGTCGGCAAAGTCACCCGGACGACCTCGCCGGCGGCGTCCCGCTCGATCCGGACCCGCTGCCCGAGCCGGAGCAGCCGCAGCCCGGAGGCGTCGAAGGCGCGGGCCGGGAAGGGCAGCTCGGTGCCGTCGTCGAGGAGCAGCACGCCGCTGCGGGTCGACGCGTCGTAGGTGGCCACCGTGCCCTGCATGCCAGCACCGTAGCGGATCCGCCGGTCGCCCGGGACGGCCGTTGCGGTCAGCAGGGGGCGGCGGCCGGCCGGGCGGCGAGCAGCGCGGCGGTGCGCGGACCCACGCCCAGGCGGGC